>DATHBY010000428.1:0-4683 GCA_035295885.1 Allosphingosinicella sp. | reverse complement strand
GCCGACGATATGGACCTGGTGAGTCATTGGCGGTGCGATAGTCCGGTTGGGCTCGGGGAGGAAGCTCGGGCACGATCATCCTCCCTGCGACGAAGCCGCGGGGAGGGGGACCGTGCGAAGCATGGTGGAGGGGTAGCTTGCGCCGGAATCGGCGGGTCCGGCGCCGGATCCCCGGACGTCGGCGCCATCACCCCTCCACCACACTTCGTGTGGTCCCCCTCCCATTTTCGATGGGGAGGATTTACTCCTGGCTGTCCGGAAGAGTCTCCGGGCCGGTGCCGTCGTCGAGCTGCACCGTGTCCGTCGCCGCCGCCGCGGGCGCGCCGCCGAGCTCTCCGGCGACCATCTCCTCGGCTTCGCCCTCCGGCTCCTCGTCCTCGTCGATCCGCGCGGCGGAGACGACATGCTCGTTCTCCGCGACCCGGAACAGGGTGACTCCCTGGGTGCTTCGGCCGGCGATGCGGATGTCGCCGACGGTGGTGCGGATCAGCTTCGCCTGGTCGGTGACAAGCATCAGCTGCTGGCCGTTATGAGCCGGGAAGCTGGCGACGACGCAGCCGTTTCGGTCCGACGTCTCGATGTTGGTGATGCCCTGGCCGCCGCGGTTGGTCCGGCGATACTCGTAGGCCGACGTCCGCTTGCCATAGCCGTTCTCGGTGACGGTGAGGATGAACTCCTCGGCCGCCTCGAACTCGCCCATCCGCTCCGGGCTGAGCGTCGGCTCGTTCTCATTGTCCTTCCACGGAGCCGCGCGAAGATAAGCCTCGCGCTCGTCGGCGCTTGCCTCGAAGCCCTTGAGGATCGACAAGGAGATCACCTCGTCGCCTTCGCGAAGCCGGATTCCGCGCACTCCGGCGGAGGTGCGCGACTGGAACTCGCGGACGTCGGTCGCGGAGAAGCGCACCGCCCGGCCGTAGCGGGTGGCGAGCAGGACGTCGTCCTCCTCGGTGAGCAGCGACACCCCGATCAGCCGGTCGGTCGGATCGCCTTCCTCGTCATTGCCGAAGCGCATCGCGATCTTGCCGGCCGTCGGCACGTTGGTGAACGCGTCCATCGAGTTGCGCCGGACCGTGCCGTGGGCGGTCGCGAAGAGAATGTGGAGCTTGCCCCATTCCGATTCGTCCTCGGGCAGCGGAAGCACGGTGGAGATAGTCTCGCCCTCTCCCAGTGGCAGCAGATTGACCATCGGCCGGCCCCGCGCCTGGGGCGCGCCTTCGGGCAGGCGCCAGACCTTGAGCCGGTAAACCTTGCCGGCGGTCGAGAAGAACAGGACCGGGGTGTGGGTCGAGGTGACGAACAGGTTGGTGACCGCGTCCTCGTCCTTGGTTCCCATTCCGGCGCGGCCCTTGCCGCCGCGGCGCTGGGCCCGGAAAGTGGCCAGCGGAGTGCGCTTGATGTAGCCGCCCATGGTCACGGTCACGACCATGTCCTCGCGCTCGATCAAATCCTCGTCCTCGATCCCGTCCCAGGCGGGAGCGATCTCGGTGATCCGGGGTGTCGCGAACTGCTCGGCGATCTCGTCGAACTCGGCGCGCATCACCGCGTAGAGCTTGACCCGGTCGCCGAGGATATCGAGCAGCTCGCCGATCGAGACGGCCAGCTCCCTAAGCTCGCCCGCGATCTCGTCGCGGCCGAGGCCGGTGAGGCGGTGGAGGCGAAGCTCGAGTATCGCCCGGACCTGGGCGTCCGACAGGCGATAGGTGTCGCCCTCGATCTCATGCTCGACCGCCTCGACCAGGGCTATGTAGGGCGCGATCTCGGCGACCGGCCAGTCGCGCGAGATCAGTGCCGCCCGGGCCTCGGCGGGCGATGCGGAGCCGCGGATGATCCGCACCACCTCGTCGAGGTTGGTGACGGCGATGACGAGCCCGAGCAGGATGTGGGCCCGGTCGCGGGCCTTGGCGAGCTCGAACTTGGCGCGCCGGGTGATCACCTCCTCGCGGAAGGTGACGAAGGCCGAGATGATGTCCCTGAGATTGAGGGTCTCCGGCCGGCCGCCGCGGATGGCGAGCATATTGGCCGGGAAGCTCGACTGGGCCGGGGTGTGGCGCCACAGCTGGTTGAGGACGACGTCCGGAGTGGCGTCGCGCTTGAGGTCGATGACCACCCGCACGCCCTCCCGGTTCGATTCGTCGCGTATGTCGGAGACGCCCTCGATTCGCTTGTCCTTGGCGGCATCCGCGATCCGCTCGACCAGGGTGTTCTTGCCGACCTGATAGGGGATTGCGGTAAGGACGATCGAGCGGCGGTCGCCGCGGCCCTCCTCGACCTCGTGGCGGGCGCGCATGATGATCGAGCCGCGTCCCGTATGGTAGGCGCTTCGGGCTCCGGCCTGGCCGAGGATCAGCGGCGCGGTCGGGAAGTCGGGGCCGGGGATGATCTCCATCAGCTGCTCGATGGTGATCCCGGGATCGTCCATATAGGCTTTGCAGGCGCGGATCACCTCGCCGAGGTTGTGAGGCGGAATATTCGTGGCCATTCCGACCGCGATCCCGCCCGCGCCGTTGACCAGCAGGTTGGGGAATCGGGCCGGGAGCACCTGCGGCTCCATCCGCGAGCCGTCGTAATTGGGAGTGAAGTCGACCGTATCCTTGTCGAGATCCTCGAGCAGGGTCATGGCGACCTTGGCGAGGCGAGCCTCGGTATAGCGCATCGACGCCGGCGGATCGGGGTCCATCGAGCCGAAATTGCCCTGGCCGTCGATCAGCATCACCCGCATCGACCAGTCCTGGGCGAGCCGGGCGAGGGCGTCGTAGATCGCGCTGTCGCCATGCGGGTGGTAATTGCCCATGACGTCGCCGACGATCTTGGCCGACTTGCGGTAGGGCCGGCCGGGGACGAAGCCGCCCTCCTGGCAGGCGAAGAGGATCCGGCGATGGACCGGCTTGAGGCCGTCGCGAACGTCGGGAAGAGCGCGGGCGACGATCACCGACATCGCATAGTCGAGGTAGGAGGTCTTCATCTCCTCGACGATCTGGACCGGGGAGATATCGTGGCTGTCGATGGTCGGCGGGGCGCTGGCCAAGGGAGGTTTCCTGATTGTCTGTCGTGATGCGCCGGGGCGCGAAAAGGGTCGGAAAGGAGCCTAGCGCAAGGGTCGCCCGGGCGCCACCCCGCGCGCACGTGCGTGCGTGCGTGCGCGAGGCTCCTCCCAGATAGGCAGACTCCGGCCGGGCGCTACCTTGCCGGGCCGACTTATCTTCGCGGGGATGACCCCGGGTTTGCCAAGTGCCTGTAATGCGGACATTTCAGCCAAAGCCGGTTCAAGACCCATTCAGCGCGCCAGCGCTAGAAACGATCGTCATTTGGCGGTAGAGGCGCCTCATAACCCTTTCGAACCAGGACCGCTCAGCTCCAGGCGCGGTCAACAGGAGGCATGTTCATGAAATCGGTTTCCAGGATCGCGCTCGGCATAGCCCTCGTGCTCGGCGGCGCCTCCGTGGTCGCGACGTCGCCCGCGGACGCCCAGAAGCGCAAGAAGGGCGAGGCCGCCCCCGCGGCGGCGAAAGGCCCCACTCTCAGCAAGGAGGAGCGGGCCGCGCTCGTTCCGGTCCAGACCGCCGTCAACGCCAAGAACTGGGCGGCCGCCCAGGCCGCGCTGCCGGCCGCAGCCGCCGTCGCCACGAGCCCCGGCGGCCGCTACTATGTCGGGCGCTTCCAGTTCGAAATCGGCCAGGGCACGAACAATGCCGCGCTTCAGGCGCAGGGTCTGGAAAACCTGGTCGGCAGCGGTCTGGTCGAGGCCGCCGACCAGCCGACCATCTACCGCAACCTCGCGGTCCTGGCCAACAATGCCGGCAACAAGGCGAAGGCCGAGGCGGCCTATGCCAGGGTCGCCGAGCTCACCCCGAACGATCCGGAGGCTCTGATCAGCCTCGCCCAGGTCAAGAACGATCTCAAGAAGCCGGCCGAGGCGGTGCAGCTGATCTCGCGGGCGATCGAAATGAAGCGCGCCGCCGGCCAGAAGGTCGACGAAAGCTGGTACAAATATGCCCTTAAGCTCGCCTTCGACGGCCGCAAGAATCCGGCGCTCCGCGAGGCTTCGCAGAAGCTCAGCCGCGACCTCGTCGCCGCCTATCCGACCAAGGAGAACTGGCGCGATTCGTTGCTCATCTTCCGCGACACGAACAACCTCGATGCGGCGGCCGATCTCGACGTCCTTCGCTTCATGCGCGCGAGCGGCGCATTGGCCGGGGAGCGCGACTGGTACGACCTGATCGACGGACTCTACAAGGCGGGCAATTTCGCCGAGGCCAAGGCGGTTCTCGACGAAGGCACGGCCAAGCGGATGATCGATCCGAAAAAGCCCGCCTTCGCCGATCTGCTTCGTCTCACCAACGCCCGAATGGCCGGAGACCGCGCCTCCCTGCCCGGAGAGCAGACCAAGGCGATGGCTGCCGCCAGCGGCGCCAGCGCTCTGAAGATCGGCGACGCCTTCTACGGCTACGGCGATCATGCCAAGGCGATCGCGCTCTATCGCGCTGCGCTGACCAAGGGCGGAGTCGACGCCAATCTCGTCAACACGCGGCTCGCAATGGCCCTGCTCGCCTCGGGCGACCGGGCCGGCGCCGAGACCGCCTTCAAGGCGCTGACCGGACTGCGCCAGAATCTCGGCGCATTCTGGCTCGCCTGGCTCGCCCGAAGCGGCGCGTAATATCCTCCCCGTCACAGATGGGGAGGGGG
>DATHBY010000427.1:0-3001 GCA_035295885.1 Allosphingosinicella sp. | reverse complement strand
TGGACGCCCTTTTTTCGCGCCTGGGAACTTGCCGGCAATTACCCGGCGATCCTTGAGGACCCGGTGGTCGGCGAAAGCGCGACCTCCCTCTTCAACGACGCGCAGGCGATGCTCGACAGGATCATCGCCGAGCATTGGGTGACGCCGCGCGGAACCGTCGGCCTGTGGCGCTGCAGGCGCGAGGGCGACGACGTCCTCGTCCTCGCCGGCAACGACTGGACCCGCCTCCCCTTCCTTCGCCAGCAGGTCAGGAAGCGCGAAGGGCGGGCCAACATGTGCCTCGCCGATTTCATCGACCCCCAGGGCGAGGACTGGATCGGCGGCTTCGCGGTCGGAATCCACGGCCTCGAGCCGCACCTCGCCCGCTTCAAGGCGGAGAATGACGATTATTCCGACATCCTCCTGAAGGCGCTGGCGGACCGGCTCGCCGAGGCTTTCGCCGAGGTGCTCCACGCCCACGTCAGGAACAGCGTCTGGGGCTATGCCGAGGAGCACCTCACCAACCAGCAGCTGATCCGGGAGACCTACACGGGGATCCGCCCGGCCCCCGGCTATCCGGCCTGCCCCGACCACAGCCTCAAGCCCGTCCTGTTCGAAATGCTCGGCGGCGACCCGGCCGGGGTCACCCTCACCGAGAGCATGGCGATGCTTCCGACCTCGGCCGTCTCCGGCTTCTACTTCGCCCATCGCGACAGCCAGTATTTCGGAGTGGCCAGGATCGGCCGCGACCAGCTCGAGGATTATGCGGCGAGGCGTGGAGTCTCCATGCAGGAAGCGGAGCGCTGGCTTCGGCCCAACCTGGACTAGGAATCCTCCCCATGCGGAGCATGGGGAGGGGGACCATGCGAAGCATGGTGGAGGGGTAATGACCGAGGCCTGCTCCAGCTACCCCTCCACCACCCTTCGGGTGGTCCCCCTCCCCACGAGCTTCGCTCGCAGGGAGGACAGGGGCTGCTATACCCACCGCGTGAATCGCTTCCTCCTGGCTCTCCTCCTGCTCCTCTGCGCCTTCCCCGCGCACGCCCAGCTCCCGCCCGGCCAGAAGGCCATGTCGGTCCGCCTCCTCCCGGAGACGGCGCGCCCGGCGGCCGGCTCCAGGGTCACCCTCGCCCTCGTGATGAGCCCGCGCCCCGGCTGGCACGGCTATTGGCAGAATCCCGGCGACGCCGGCGTCGGCACCCGGATCGCGTGGGAACTGCCGCAGGGGGTGACGGCCGGCCCGATCCGCTTCCCGGTGCCGGAGCGGCTGATCATCCAGGGGCTGATGAACTACGTCTTCGAGGGGGAGCACGCCCTGCTGGTCGACCTGCGGCTGCCCCCAGGACTGGCGCCGGGGACGAAGCTGCCGGTGCGCGGCAAGGTCGACTATCTCGTCTGCACCGACCGGATCTGCGTTCCGGAATCGGCCGAGCTTGCCGCCGATCTCGAAGTGGGGAACGCTCCGGCATCGCCGGCTCGAAGCTTCGATCCCTATCGCCAGGCCCTGCCCAGGCCGCTCCCGGAAGCCGGACGGTTCGAGCGGCGGGGAGACCTGCTCCGGCTCGCCATCCCGCTCCCCGCCGCGGCGGCGGTCGACGATCCCTATTTCTATCCGCTCACCGAGCAGGCCCTGGTGTATTCGGCCCCGCAGTCGGTGTCGCGGCGCGGCGACTGGCTGATCGTCGAGACGACGGCCGGGCAGAGCGCCCCCGCCGCGCTCGAAGGGGTGCTGAAGCTCGGCCCGGGGCAGGGCCTTTCGGTGCGCGCGGCCCCCGGGGAGGTCGGGCCGGCCGGCGCTCCGGTCGGAGCCGCCGCGCCGCGGGACGAGCCGGGCTACCGCGCCGTCCTGCTTGCTCTGGCCGGCGCCCTGCTCGGCGGCCTGCTGCTCAACGTCATGCCCTGCGTCTTCCCGATCCTCAGCCTCAAGGCGCTGAGCCTCGCCCGCGCCGGCGGCGACGAGCCGGCCGCGCGGCGCGAGGCGCTCGCCTATACGGCCGGCGCGGTGCTCGCCTGCCTCGCCCTCGGCGCGGTCCTGCTGGCGGTGCGCTCGAGCGGGGCCGCGGTCGGCTGGGCATTCCAGCTCCAGGATCCGCGGGTCATCCTGTTCCTGCTCCTCCTGGTCACCGCGATCGCGCTCAACCTCGCCGGACTGTTCGAGCTGCCCTCGCTGAGCGGCCGGCCGGGGGGCGGAAGGACCGGCGCCTTCGGGACCGGAGCGCTCGCCGCCTTCGTCGCCACCCCCTGCACCGGCCCGTTCATGGGCGCCGCCCTGGGCGCAGCCCTGATACTTCCGGCGGCGGGTGCGCTGGCGGTGTTCGCCGGCCTCGGTTTCGGCCTCGCTCTGCCCTTCCTCCTGCTCGGTTATGTCCCCGCCTTGCGGCGGCGGCTGCCCAGGCCCGGCCCCTGGATGGCCCGTTTCCGCCACATCCTGGCGGTGCCGATGGGCCTGACCGCGCTCGGCCTCGCCTGGATCCTCGAGCGGCAGACGGGGCTGCCCGGCCTGGCGGCGGGCCTCGCCGCCGCCGCCGCGCTCGGGCTCATCCTGTGGTGGGCAGGACGCCGGCACGGCTGGCTGCCGCTGGCTCCGGCCTTGCTGGCGGCAGGCGTGGCAGTTGCCTTCCTACCCACCGCCTCCGCGCCGGCCGAGGCGCGGACCGGCGGCGCGCTCCAGGCCGAGCCGTTCAGCGAGGCCCGGCTGGCGCAGCTGCGCGGCGAAGGGCGGCGGGTCTTCGTCTATTTCACCGCGGACTGGTGCCTCACCTGCAAGGTCAACGAGGCCGCGGTGCTCGACCGGGACGAGGTCGCCGCCGCCTTCGCGGAGAAGGACGCGGTAGTGCTGGTCGGCGACTGGACCCGGGGCGACGCGGCGATCGGGCGTTTCCTGGAGGCACAGGGACGGTCGGGCGTGCCGCTCTACCTCTGGTACGCGCCGGGGCGCGAGGCGGAGGTGCTGCCGCAGATATTGACGGTGGGCAGGATGAGGGGGTTGGCTTCTTAAATCCTCCCCGCGATTTCGCGGGGA
>DATHBY010000426.1:0-6636 GCA_035295885.1 Allosphingosinicella sp. | reverse complement strand
GGCGATGACCGCGAAGGATGCGCGGCTGGTCATCGTCGGCACGGGCCCCGAAAGCGAGCGCATCGCGGCCGAAGCCCGTGCGCGCGGCGTCGCCGACCGGCTGGTGATGCCGGGCTTTCTCGCCGATCCGGCGCGCTGGATCGGCCGGTTCGACGTCTTCGCCTTGTCCTCGGACAGCGAGCAGTTCCCGATCTCGCTGGTCGAGGCGATGGCGGCCGGACTGCCCGCGGTGGCCACCGCCGTCGGGGACGTCGCCCAGATGGTCGCCGACGACAACCGGCCGCTGATCGTCGATGCCGAGGACGAGGCGGCCTTCGCCGCGGCGCTTGACTCTCTGGCCGAGCGCCCCGACTTGCGGCGGGCGATCGGGCGTGCCAACCGGGAAAAGGCCGCGGCGGAATATGACGAGGCGGTGATGATCGAGCGCTACGCGCGGCTGTACGAGGAAGCCATTCGCCGTCCTGGAGCGTTTACTTACCTATGATATGAATCTTGGCGCTTTTGGCCGCGATCAGGCGTATAGCCGCCCTCGTTTTTTGGAGAAGCATGTGTTCAAGGGTTTGAAGCCGATCCTGTATGGCGGCCGCGAAGTGTGGCCGCTGGTCGAGGGCGGCAAGGGCGTGTCGGCGACCAACCATGCCAGCTCCGGCGCCTGGGCCGCGGCCGGCGGCATCGGCACCGTCTCGGCGGTGAACGCCGACAGCTACGATCCCGAAGGCCGCATCGTCCCCCAGGTCTACCATGCCCTCACCCGCCGCGAGCGGCACGAGGAGCTGGTCCAGTATGCGATCGACGGCGCCGTCGCGCAGGTGCAGAAAGCCTATGACATCGCCGGCGGCCAGGGCGCGATCAACATCAACGTCCTGTGGGAGATGGGCGGCGCCCAGCGAGTCCTCCACGGCGTGCTGGAGCGCACCAAGGGGCTGGTCGCGGGGGTCACCTGCGGCGCCGGAATGCCCTACAAGCTGTCGGAGATCGCCGCGTCCTACGGGGTCAGCTATCTGCCCATAATAAGCTCCGGCCGCGCCTTCCGGGCGCTGTGGAAGCGGGCTTATTCCAAGGCGGCCGAGTGGCTTGCCGCCGTGGTCTACGAGGATCCCTGGCTGGCGGGGGGGCATAACGGCCTTTCCAACGCCGAGGACCCGCTGAAGCCGCAGGACCCCTATCCGCGCGTCAAGGAGCTTCGCGAGACGATGCGCGAGGGCGGAATCCCCGACAGCGTGCCGATCGTGATGGCGGGCGGGGTGTGGAATTTGAAGGAATGGGAGAATTGGATCGACAATCCAGAGCTCGGCCAGATCGTGTTCCAGTTCGGCACCCGGCCGCTGCTCACCAGGGAGAGCCCGATTCCGGAAGGCTGGAAGCAGCGGCTGATGACTCTGGAGGAGGGCGACATCCTGCTCCACCGCTTCTCGCCCACCGGCTTCTACAGCTCGGCGGTATACAATCCCTTCCTCAGGAGCCTGGAGGCGCGCTCGCACCGCCAGATCGCCTTCACCAAGGAGGAGCTGGGCGACCATTGCTTCCAGCTCGACGTCGGAGTCGGCACGAAGAAGAATTTCTGGGTGACGCGCGGCGACCTGCTCCACGCCCGCGAATGGTTCGCTCAGGGCTTCACCGAGGCTTTGAAGACGCCGGACGAGACCCTGGTCTTCGTCACTCCGGAGGAGAAGACCCAGATCCGCAAGGATCAGGCCGACTGCATGGGCTGCCTAAGCCAGTGCGCCTTCTCGTCCTGGGCGGACAATGAGAAGAACACGACCGGGCGACTCGCCGATCCGCGCAGCTTCTGCATCCAGAAGACCCTGCAGGACATCGCCCATGGCGGACCGGTGGACCAGAACCTCATGTTCGCCGGCCACGCCGCCTTCCGCTTCAAGAGCGATCCCTTCTACTCGAACGGCTTCGTGCCGACGGTGAAGCAGCTGGTGGACAGGATCCTGACTGGCGATTGAGGGGTACGTCGGAATTACACCACCCGGTCCGGCAGCTCGCGCCCCTCGGCGAACGCCACGATGTTGGCGAGGACCTTCTCGCCCATTGCGGTTCGGCTCTCCAGGGTCGCGGAGCCGAGATGGGGTAGCAGCACCAGGTTCGGAAGCTCGAGCAGGCGCGGGTCGACCTCCGGCTCGTTCGGGTAGACGTCGAGGCCGGCCCCGCCGATCCGGCCCGAGAACAACGCCTCGATCAGCGCTTCCTGATCGACGAGCCCGCCCCGCGCGGCGTTGATCAGCCACGCCTCGCTCCGCATCAGCCCCAGCCGTCGTCTGTCGATCAGGTGGTGGGTATCGGGTCCGTAGGGCGTGTTGAGGCTGACCACGTCCATCCCGGGCAGCATGGCGTCGAGATCGGGCCAGTAGCGGGCCTCCTCGCCCGGCACGGGGCGGCGGTTGTGGTAGTGGACGGCCATCCCGAACGACCGGGCGCGCCGCGCCAGCGCGCCGCCGATCCGGCCCATGCCGACGATTCCGAGCGCCTTGCCGGTGAGGCTCCGGCCGAGGTGATCCGTCGGGCTCCAGCCGCGCCAGCGGCCGGAGCGCAGGTTCCGCTCGCCCTCGCCCAGCCGCCGCCTGCCGATCAGGATCAGCGCCATCGCCAGATCCGCCGTGTCCCCGGTCAGGACATCGGGGGTGTTGGTCACCGCGATCCCGCGCGCGCGGGCCGCGGCCAGATCGATATTGTCGGTGCCGGCGCCGAAATTCGCGATCAGCCTCAGCCGCTCGCCGGCGGCCGCGATGAGCTCCGCGTCGATCCGGTCGCGAACGTTCGGCGCCAGAACGTCGCAGCCCCGCATCGCCTCCCGGAGCCGGTCGCGGCCGAACGGGGCATCGGAGCTGTTGAGCTCGGCTTCGAAGCGATGCGCGAGCCTGGCCTCGACGCTGTCGGGCAGCCTGCGCGTGACAACCACCTTCATCCGTCCCGCTTGGGGAAAAGGCAGGGGAGGCGTCAAGGCAGATGGGTTGAACCGGAGCCCCGCTCTTGCCTAAGAGACGGGTGAAGGAGGCACGGGATGGCGAGGAGAGTCATGCTGGCGGCCGCGCTCGCGCTCGGCCTGGCGGTAGCATCGGCGCAGGCGCAGAACGAGCGCGCGACTCCCTATTGGGCGTCGATCAGCGCCGGAAAGGCGATGATGCGGACCGGGCCCGGCACCAATTATCCCGCCACCTGGCTCTACGTGCGCTCGGACCTTCCGATCCGGGTCGTCGAAACCTATCCCAACTGGCGCAAGGTGAGCGACCCGGACGGGACCACCGGATGGATGCTTCAGCGCCTGCTCAGCGACAGGAGGACCGCCCTGGTCACCGGCGACGAGCCGCGCCCGATGCACCAGGACCCCAAGCAGGATTCGAAGGTCCGCTACCTCGCCCAGCCCGGCGTCGTCGGCCGCCTCTCGAACTGCGCCGGCGGCTGGTGCCGGCTCGAGGTGGGCGGCCGAGAGGGCTATATCCGCACCGAACATTTCTGGGGCCTCGACCCCGGCGGCACGCTGAAGTAGGCACCGGCCATGCGGGAGCTCAGGCTGGACGAGTTCAGGGGCCGGGAAGGCGAGTCTTTCGAGCTCCTGCTCGGTGAGGAGACCGTGCCGTTCACGCTCACCAGGGTGCAGGCGTTGCGGGATTCGGGCCGGGAAGCGGGCGCTTTCACGCTCGACTGGCGGGGTCCGTCCGAGCCGGTCCTGCCGCAGGCCATCTATACCTTGCGCCAGGGCGAGGACAGGTTCGAGATGTTCATCGTGCCGCTGGGGCAGGACCGGGACGGGGCGCGCTACGAGGCGGTGTTCAACTAGGCTCAATCCGATTGGATGTTCGCGAAACCACCAGCAATGGTGCCGGACCTACGCTTCCGGCCGCCATTCCATCAGATCGTAGACGCCATGCTCGTCCACCTTGGCGAAGCCGAGGCGAAGGTAGAGGCTCATCGCCGGGTTGTTGCGCTCGACATGGATGCTCAGCGCCTTGCCGGCGGAGGCGGCCTGCTCCTGAAGATCGGCGAGGATGGCGCCGCCGGCGCCCCGGCCGCGCCCCTCGGGCAGCAGGGAAATGTCGATCAGCCGGATCTGGCTCGGCCATTCCTCCAGATAGAGGCGCCCGATCGGCTTGCCGCCGCGTTCGATGATCAGCCATTCGGCGTCGGGATAGTGACGCTGATAGTGACGGTGCTGGGCGTCGGCCTGGTGGGCGAGGAATTGCTGCTGCATCTCCGCTGGCCACCCGGTCGAGGCGACCTCCTCGGTCCGCGTCGAGGCATAGACCGCCAAGACGAACGCCAGGTCGGCATCGGTCGAGGGGCGATAGGAGATGCCCAGCCGGGCGGCTGCGCGCAGCGGCGGGGGCATCAGCTCAGTTGAAGATGGCTTGCAGCCGGTGGCCGCCGCACTTGTCGCTGCAGGCGCTGAAGTAGATCTTCATCGCGCCGGCTTCGGCATGGCTGACGTCGTGGATCCGGTCGCCTTCCGGCAGCGGCGCCCCGGCCGATTCGAACACGACCGCAAAGGCGCCGTCCCGAAGCCCCGCCGGGCGCCGCCCGGGCGAAGGCAGCGGCCTGACCTCCGCAAGCGTGGCGACAACTCCGCCGGCAAGCGCGAACTCGGCGCCGATCTGGCGGCTCCATTCGTCGGCGCCGGCACGGGCGAGCGACGTGAACTGCCGGTTCCACCAGCTGTCCTTCGCGCCCGGTTTGCGGGTCCAGCTGAGTTGCAGGGCCGGTGTCGCGAGAGCCCCCACTGCTGCGACACCGAAACCGAGGCCCGCCAGCAGATTGCGGCGGGATAGAAGGGATGAATTCTCCCTGGTCATGTTGGGCCCCCCCAGTGAAAAATCAGGGACGCGGCGGGAACACTCCCTGCAGCGCGATGATGTAGTTGAGCGTCAGATAGGGCTGTAAATTGTTGTGCGGCAGGCTTCCACCCGCGGGCGGCAGGGCCTCGGGCGCCAAAGTCTGCAGAGCGCCGCCGCCGGCGGCATAGGCCGCACCGTTGACGCTGCGCGCGAGCCCGGTCTCCACGCTCGGCGCTGCCGTCGTCGAAAGAACTCCGAGCGCGTTTGCCGTATGGGTGTGGACGGGCATCTCAGAGACGAGCAAGGTCACCGCCTGGGCGCCGCCCATCTCGCCGAGAAACCGTTGGGAAAGCCCGGAGCCCTGGCCCGGATGAACGGCCGTCGAGCCCTGGAGGTTTGGCAGGGCGAACGTGCTCTTGCCGTCGCCGCCATAGGTGGTGCCGAGCAGAGCGAAGAGCGCAGTGTTCTGCGAGAGCGGCATCAGCTGCCCGTCGCAAAAGGCCCAGCCCTTTGGAGCGAAGTTGAAGGGAACGATTCGGATTTCAGCGACGAAGGGATCCACTGGGATTCTCCTGCTTAGGTCGGTTGCGGGAATAGCCCGAACAATGAGATGATGTAGTTGATGCACAGGAAGGGCTGCATGTTCTCATGCGGCTGGCTCCCGCCCACCGGGGTGACCGAGGAAGCGTTCATCGCCTGGTTGGGCGCGATCGCGTTCGGTCTGTAGATGCTGACCGGCGACTGGGCCCCAAGCACCTTGCCGCCCGCATTGCTCTGGCTCGCGGCGTCCTTGGATGCGAGCAGCGGATGGGTGTGCGACGGGATCTGCTGGACGGTCAGAGTCACCGATTCGGTCCCCACCATCGTGCCCATCGGATATGCGGTTCCGCTCGAGCCGGTTCCGAAGTGGATCGGGATCCGGCTCTGCAGGTTGGGGAGAGCGAAAGTGCTCTCGCCGTCTCCACCATATCTGGTGCCGATCAGCTGGAAGAGCGTCTCGTTCTCGGAGATCGGAAGCAACTGCCCGTTGCAGAACTCCCAACCTGCTGGATTGAAGGTCCCGGCGAACATGCGGATTTCACCGACGTATGGCTGAGCCATGAAGCTGCCCCCTTAATTGGGTGTGGGGAAAATGCCTTGCAGCGCGATGCAGAAGTTGATCGCGATGGAAGGCGCCATGTTGTTGTGCGCCTGGCTGCCGCCGGTGTTCGAGATCGTCCCCGCGAGCAGGCTCGTCAGGTTGCTCGCGCTGCGATAGCCGTTGTTGAAATTGCCGAGCAGATTGCCGGTCGGGATTGCCAGATCGGCGTCCTTGTTCGCGGCCTGCAGGAAGTGGATGTGCTGCGGCATCTCGTTTTGGCTGAGGGTATGCGACTCTGCCCCGGCCTTGGACCCGAGGGTGAACCCCGCGCCCTCGTGCATGGCGCAGCGGCCGCGCAGGTCCGGCAATGCGAAGGTCGTCTGACCGTTGCCGCCGTAGGTCGTGCCCAGCAGCGCGAAGAGCGCCTGATTCTGGTTGATGGGCAGGAACTGCCCGTTGCAGAACGCCCAGCCTTTCGGCGGGAAGTCGAACGAAAACAGCCGGATTTCCGACAGAAACGGCTCAGCCATATGCAGCGTCCCCCCTGCCGCAAATGGATACATTAATTTTATTCGTCATCAACCATTTCGGATCAATTATTTTTGCGCCCTTATCGTCGCTTACCCAGATTTCCTTGCACGAAAAACGATGAGAGTGGTTGAGATTGGGACATCATGTTGCCAACGCGGGATATGCCCGATTCTCCGCCGCCGCCGCTGTCGCGGCTTTCCCCGGCAGCCTTGTTCCTGGACTTCGACGGGACCCTCGTCGAGCTCG
>DATHBY010000425.1:0-6663 GCA_035295885.1 Allosphingosinicella sp. | reverse complement strand
CGTTTTCATTCGGGAGGGTGAGATGAACGGGAAAAGACATGAGCCGCGCCGCGGGCGCGGGCGATCGACTCCGGCGCGAGGCGCCGGGAACGAGCTGAAGCGGGGGCGGGGCAGTGGGGCCGGGGGCCGGCCCCAGATCCGGGGCAAGCACAAAAGGGCGCTGACCGAGGCCGAGATCGAGAGCTTCCTCTCGACCCTGGCCGAGACCTGCAACGTCTCGCTGTCGGCGCGCGAGACCGGGCGGTCGGCCCGGGTCTTCTACGACCTGAAGCGGCGGGATCCCGCCTTCCGGGCCGCCTGGATGGAGGCCCTGCGCGAAGGCTATGACCGCCTCGAGATGGAGATGGTCCGGCGGGCCCGCTTCGGAACGCCCAGGGACGTCTTCTTCCAGGGGCGCAAGACGGCGACCACTCAAGTGCTGAACGATTCGACGGCGCTTCGGCTGCTCCACCTCCACCGCAAGAGCGTCGAGCAGCTGCGCGCGGCGGACCAGGCGGGCCGTTGGGATGCCAGGTCCGTGTTCGACGAACTCGCGGCGCGCATCGCCGAGGTAAAGGCCGAAGCGGCGAAGGGAAAGGGGGCCGGCCATGAAGGCGCCTGAGCCCCAGTCGCTCGCCGAGGAGATCGCGAGCCTCGATCCCGAGCAGCGGACGCGAGTGCTGGCCAGCTTCGGTCCGGAATTCCTCGAACTCGTCCGCTATGTCTGGGGGGTCTGGGAGCGGCGCCGGCAGCGCGAGCCCGATCTGCCCTGGAGAATCTGGCTGGTGCTCGCCGGCCGCGGCTTCGGCAAGACTCGGATGGGCGCGGAATGGGTGCGGCGAATGGCCCAGAGCAATCCGATGGCGCGAATCGCGCTGGTCGGAGCGACCATGACGGAGGCGAGGGCGGTGATGGTGGAGGGCGACAGCGGCATCCTCGCCGTCTGCCCGCCCGACGAGCGGCCGGTCTGGGAGCCGTCGCTGGGGCGGCTGCGCTGGCCGGGCGGCGCCCGGGCCACCGTCTTTTCGGCGGCGGAGCCGGAAAGCCTGCGCGGCCCGCAGCATCATTATGCCTGGTGCGACGAGATCGCCAAATGGCCGCTCGGCCCGGCGGCATGGGACAATCTCATGCTCGGCCTGAGGTGCGGAGCGCTGCCCCGGGCGATGGCGACGACGACTCCGCGGCCGGTGACCCTGGTGCGCAGACTCTGCGCCCAGGACGGGGTCGCGAAGACGAGGGGGCGAACAAGCGACAATGCGATCAACCTGGCAGGCGCTTTCCTCGCCGACGTCGAGCGCGAATATGGCGGAACAAGGCTGGGGCGGCAGGAGCTGGACGGGGAACTGATCGAGGATGTCGAGGGGAGCCTGTGGCCGCGCGACCTGATCGAGCGGTGCCGCGCATTTCATCCTCCCCATGCTGTGCATGGGGAGGGGGACCACCCGAAGGGTGATGGAGGGGTGGAAGGCGCCGAGGCGGGCGGTTCGCGCGGGAACCGGGAGGATGGGTGCCAGCTACCCCTCCACCATGCTTCGCATGGTCCCCCTCCCCATCTTGCGATGAGGAGGATTTTCAAAAGGATCGTGATCGGAGTCGATCCGCCCGTTTCCGCCGAGGGCGACGCCTGCGGGATCGTCGTGTGCGGGCTCGGGGCGGACGGAATCGGCTATGTGCTGGCCGACGCCAGCGTCCGCGGGCTCAGCCCGGAGGGCTGGGCACGGGCGGTGGCTTCGGCGGCGGAGACATGGAGCGCCGACCGGGTCGTCGCCGAGGGCAACCAGGGCGGGGCGCTGGTGACGAGCGTATTGAGGGGCGCCGATGTCGGGCTGCCGGTGACGATGGTCCACGCGAGCATCGGCAAGTCGGCCCGGGCCGAGCCGGTGGCGGCTTTGTTCGAGCGCGGTGCGGCGAAGTTCGCGGGCGCCTTTCCGGAGCTTGAGGACGAGCTCGCCGGGCTGATCGTGGGCGGGCGCTATGAAGGCCCGGGCCGCTCGCCCGACCGCGCCGACGCGATGGTCTGGGCGATGACCGAGCTGATGCTGGGCAAAAGGCGCGCGGAGCCGAGGATCAGGAGTTTGTGAGAACTCCCCTCCCTTCCAGGGAGGGGAGGATTCAGCGGGGAGAATATCGATGAAATCGTGGTTCGGACGCAAGGCGGCGCCGGTGGCCCGGCCGCTGCTCAGTCGCGCCTATTCGGGCGCGGCGGGGGTGGGGGACTGGCCTCGCAATTACGAGGCTCAGGTTCGCGACGCCTATCTCGGCAATCCGGTGGCTCAGCGGGCGGTGCGGCTGGTGGCGGAGAGCGTCGCCTGGGCCCCGGTCTATGCGCTCGACGGGGAATCGGGGGCGGCTTCGGCCAGGGCGCTGAAGCTCGCGACCCCGGCACTGCTCGATATGGCGGCGGCGCAACTGCTTCTCCACGGCAATTGCTTCGTCCAGATCCTGCTCGATTCGGACGCGGCGCCGGCCGAGCTGTTCGCGCTACGGCCCGAGCGGGTGACGATCGAGGCGGATCCGGGCGGCTGGCCGCTCGCCTATGTCTACCGGGCGGGCGAGGTGAAGACTCGGCTTGCCGCCCGGGACGCGCTCGGGCGGCCGAGCCTCGTCCATATCAGGGCGATGCATCCGCTCGACGACCATTACGGGCTGGGCTGCCTCGGCGCCGCCGCGGGGGCGGTGGCGATCCACAATGCCGCGACCCGGTGGAACAAGGCCCTGCTCGACAATGCCGCCCGGCCCTCCGGCGCGCTGACCCTGGAGGGCGGCGACGGGGCGCTCGCGGCGGAGCAATATGAAAGGCTTCGCGACGAGCTCGAGCTTCATTTCGCGGGCACCGCCAATGCCGGGCGGCCGCTGCTGCTCGAGGGCGGGCTGAAATGGCAGGCGATGAGCCTCACTCCCGCCGACATGGATTTCGCCGGGATGAAGGCGGCGGCGGCGCGGGAGATCGCTTTGGCCTTCGGGGTGCCGCCGATGCTGATCGGGCTTCCGGGGGATTCGACCTACGCCAATTACCGGGAGGCGAACCGGGCCTTGTGGCGGCTGACCGTGCTTCCGCTGGCCGACAAATTGCTCGGCGGGCTGGCGGCGGCGCTCGGGGCGTGGTGGCCGGGGGTGAAGCTCAGGCTGGATGTCGACCAGGTGACGGCGCTGGCCGAGGACCGGGAGCGATTGTGGGCCCAGGTGACGGCGGCCGACTTCCTCAGCCGCGAGGAGAAGAGGGAGATGCTGGGGTTCTAGCAAATACAGTCCCGGAGGAGGGAACATGACGGAACAGGGCAACAGGATGCTCGCGCTTCTCGTCGCCCAGGCGGAGGGGCAGGGGGCTGGCCTGGTCACCTTGCGGGCTCTGATCGAGGAGGCGAGCCAGCTGGGCTCGGAGCGGGCGCTGGAAGCGATCGGGCTCACCGGCCCCAAGGCTCGGCGCGACATGGACGAGCTTCGCGAGCTCCTCCAGGCGTGGCGCGACGCCAAGAGATCGGCGGGGCAGGCGGCCTTGAGCTGGATCGTGAGGATATTGCTGGCGCTGCTCGTGCTCGGGATGAGCGTCAGGCTCGGGCTTCTGGAGCTTCTGAAATGAGGTTCGCGGGCTATGCGGCGATCTTCGACAGGCCCGACCGGGGCGGCGACGTCGTCCGGGCGGGGGCGTTCGAGCGGAGCCTGAGGCGTGGGGCGGGGGGAGTGCCCCTGCTTTGGCAGCATGACCCGGCGCGGCCGGTCGGGCGGATCGAATATCTGAAGGAGGACAAGCGCGGGCTGCGCGTGATCGCTCGGCTTTCAGGCGGAGCGGCCGGGCGGGAGGCGGCGGCGTTGCTCAAGGAGGGCGCGGTTGCGGGGCTGAGCTTCGGCTACCGGGTGCGCAAGGCGAGCGGCGCGGCGCCGCGGGCGCTCGAGGACGTCGAGCTGGTCGAGGTCAGCCTGGTGACCCTGCCGATGCAGCCGAGCGCGCGGGTGCATGCGGTGGAGCATGGGGACGCCGCCTGATCGTCCGGTCGGCCAACTCAATCGAGACAGGGAAGAAAATGGGATTCCCGCTGGCGCGGGAATGACGGGGACGTGTGTCCAATTCGGAAGAGGAGAAGAAGATGCTGGAAGTGAAAGCGGATCCGCTGGAGGCGTCGTTCGAGGCGCTGGAGCGGGGGGATGAGGAAGTGGCGCAGCTCCGGGAGGAGATGGCGCAATTGAAGGGGCGGATGGATGCCCAGGCGGTGGCCGCGGCCCGGCCGGCGCTGAGCGGGGCGAAGGGGCAGGTGTCGCCCTTCGCCGACAGCTACCTCAGGAAGGGGCTGGAGAGCGGGGTCGAGCTCAAGGCGCTCGCCGGGACGACGGATTCGGCCGGCGGCTATGCCGTGCCGGAGGAGCTCGACTCCGAGATCGGGCGGCTGCTGACCTCGATCTCCCCCATTCGGGCGATCGCCAACGTCGTCAGGGTCGGAAGCTCGGGCTATCGCAAGCTGGTCACGGCGGGCGGGACCCCGTCGGGCTGGGTCAGCGAGACGGCCGGGCGGCCTGAGACGGGGACCCCGACCTTCATCGAGGTCGCTCCGCCGTTCGGCGAGCTCTACGCCAATCCGGCGGCGAGCCAGGCGATGCTCGACGACGCCGCGTTCGACGTCGAGGCGTGGCTCGCGCAGGAGATCGCGACCGAGTTCGCCCGCGCCGAAGGCTCGGCCTTCGTCAGCGGCAACGGGGTCAACCGGCCCAGGGGCTTCCTGGCCGGGGCGACTTCCGTCCAGGGGGACCATCTGCGACCGTTCGGGACCCTGCAATATCTGGCGACGGGGTCGGCTGGGGGCTTCGGGGCCAATCCCGGGGACAAGCTGATCGACCTCGTCCAGTCGCTCCGGCCGCCCTACCGGCAGGGCGCGGCGTTCGTGATGAACTCGGCGACGGCGTCCGCAATCCGCAAGTTCAAGACTTCGGACGGGGCGTTCCTGTGGCAGCCGGGGCTGGTGGCGGGGCAGCCCGACACCTTGCTCGGCTATCCGGTGGTCGAGGCGGAGGACATGCCGGACGTGGCGGCGGACAGCCTGTCGATCGCCTTCGGCAACTTCCGAGCCGGCTATCTGATCGCGGAGCGGACGGAGACCCAGATCCTTCGCGATCCGTTCACCAACAAGCCGTTCGTCCACTTCTACGCGACCAAGCGGGTCGGCGGGCAGGTGGCGAATTCGGAGGCGATCAAGCTTCTGAAGTTCAGCGCGTAGCTTAACCCCCTCCCTGCCAAGGGAGGGGCTGGGGGTGGGTCCGTCGAAGACGGCCGAAACTCCGAGTCGGCGAAGAAGTCTCGCTGCGCTCGCCTACCCACCCCCGACCCCTCCCTTCCAGGGAGGGGAGCTCTTGCGGAGAAAAATCATGATCGAGGGCGAGGCGCTGGTCCTGCCGCCGGAGGCGGCGGGGGCGGCGAAGGGATTTCTGCGGGTCGAGCGAGCGGACGAGGACGGACTGATCGGCGGCCTCGTGGCGGCGGCGGCGGAGCTGTGCGAGCGCTTCACCGGTCAGGCGCTGCTGGCGCGAGGATTCACCGAGACGATGAAGGCGGGCCCGGGGTGGCAGCGGCTGGGGCGGACTCCGGTTCGGGCGATCGTCTCGGTAGAGGCTCTGCCCGACGAGGGTCCTGCGCAGATGCTGGCGAGCGGCGCCTACGCGCTCGACATCGACTCCGGCGGCGACGGCTGGGTCCGGCTCACCGCGCCGGGCGACGCGCGCCGGATCCGGGTCGGCTACCAGGCCGGAGTCGCGGCGAGCTGGGCGGACCTGCCGGCGGCGCTTCGCCACGGAATCCTACGGCTGGCGGCGCATTTCTACACGAGCCGGGCGGCGGAAGGGCCGCACGCGAGCGAACCGCCGGCGGCGGTTACGGCCCTGTGTGGCGGCCGTTCCGCCGGATCCGGCTGCGCTGAAGGAGGGGAAGATGCTGGAACGGCTGATGCTTCACGGCGCCGCGCTGGCGCAGAAGGCGGCGCGCTCGCGCCGAGCCTCGCTGGCGCAGGCGCTTCGCGACGAGGCGCCCGAAGGGGTGCGGGTGAGCGAGGAGGAGGGTGCGGTCGCGCTTTCGGGGCGCGGTCTCAGGCGCCGCTTCGCGCTCGATCCCGAGCTGCGCTGGCTGCTTTCGGGGAGGCGGCGGTGAGCGCCGGGACGGCGCTGCGCTCGGCGGCGATCGAGGTTCTGGAGGCGCTCGAGCTGGGCGGGGTCTATCCGGGGCCGCCGCTGCAGGCCGCCTTCCCCCACGCGATCGTCGAATGCGGGCCGGAGACCGACTGGGGCCACAAGAGCGGCCGGGGACGCGAGCTCAGGCTGGCGGTGACCCTGCGCGATGCCGGCGAGCGGCCCGAGCGGGCCCAGGCTTTCGCCGAAGTGGCCGAAGCGGCGATCGAGGCGGGGCTGGACGTCGAGGGCTGGCGGCTCGTCACCCTGGCGATGGTGCGAAGCCGCACCGTCGCCGAAGGGCGCGGCGGCAGGGGGGGCTGGGCGGTAATGCTAGAGTTCCGGGCGAGGATGCTGGCGGAGTGAATTCAAAATCCTCCCCGTCGAAGGTGGGGAGGATTAGCTCGGCCTTATTGCGGCGCGGGCAGGCTCGCCTTGAAGGTCTCGACCGCGTTTTCGTGGATGTAGCCGATCTCCTCGGTCGCGTTCTTCTCGGCCGTCGCGCGGGCGATCTTGGCTGAGACGTCGGTGGCGACG
>DATHBY010000424.1:0-6983 GCA_035295885.1 Allosphingosinicella sp. | reverse complement strand
GAAGGGCACCATCAATATGTCGGAGAAGAGAATGGCACCGTCGAGACCGAAGCGGCGGATCGGCTGGAGGGTCACTTCGGCCGCGGCGTCCGGATCCTGAACGAGGTCCAGGAACCCCCCTTTCTCAGCCCTCAAGGCCCGGTATTCGGGCAGGTAGCGACCCGCCTGACGCATCAGCCAAATGGGAGTTTCCCCAGCTTTTCGGCCCCTTAGCACGCTGAGCAGAGGCTTGTCGGCGACGGCCATGACGAGGAAGGGCTCCGCTCTACTCTCTATAAGAATCTTATTTAAAGAGAGTCAGTAGTAGGTTGTAGGAAGGCGCGTCGCGGGGTTTATTGGCTTCGCCCGATTTTGCAAACAGCTTGACTCTCAAGGCATGGCGGAAGCCCGCGGATTCGCGCCATCCATCCCCGCTTTCCACAGCCCGTGGGCAGGAACTTTTTAACCTTTACGACTCTGTGGACGAAAAGCGGATTGCGGGGGCGAAGCCGGTGCTTGCAACGCTCCCGAGGCTTAAGCTAGCGATTCCCACATGCTTATCCACAGCCGCGCCTGATGGCCGATCCGCTCCACCTCCACCTCCTCTCCGACTCGACGGGAGAGACTCTGGAGGTGATCGCCAAGGCCTGCCTCGCCCAGTTCGACGACATCGAGGTGCTCCGCCATCCCTGGCCGATGGTGCGCTCGGAAGGCCATCTCGACCGAGTCCTCGACGACGTCGAGCGCCGTCCCGGCCTCGTCCTCTACACTCTGGTGAACAGCACGATCCGCCGCGAGCTCGAGAAGCAGACCCGCCGGCGCGGGATCCACGCAGTGTCGGTGCTCGACCCTGTCGTCCATGCCCTCTCGGCCGTTCTGGGCCAGGAAGCCAAGGGCCGGCCGGGCCGCCAGCATGCGCTCGACGCCGCCTATTTCGCTCGGGTCGACGCGATCCAGTTCACCATCGCCCACGACGACGGCATCGGTTCGGAGAATTGGGAAGAGGCGGATATCGTCCTGGCCGGGGTCTCGCGGACCTCGAAGACCCCGACCGCCATCTACCTGGCCAATCGCGGCTACAAGGTCGCCAACATCCCGCTCGTCCCGGAGGCGCCGCCGCCGCCCTCGCTCTTCGCGCTCGAGCATCCGCTCGTCGTCGGGCTCACCACCAATCCCGACCGGCTGGTCCAGATCCGCCGCAACCGGCTGCTCGCGCTCAACCAGGCGCCCGAGACCGACTATGTCGATATCGAGGCGGTCAACGCCGAGCTCGCCTTCGCCCGCCGTCTGTTCGCGGACAATGACTGGCCGGTGATCGACGTCACCCGCCGCTCGATCGAGGAGACCGCGTTCGCCATCGTCAAGCTGTGCAACGAAAGGCACGACGCCGCCGCGGCGGCCGGAGTAAGCGAGGGAGCGTGAGGCTTCTGCTCGCCTCGAAGAGCGCCGCCCGGCGGAACATGCTCGAAGCGGCGGGCGTGCCTTTCGAGGCGGTGGAAGCGGAGCTGGACGAGGCGGCGGCGAAAGGCGGCCTAGAGGCGGCCGGGTTCGACGCCCGCGGAATCGCCGAGGAGCTGGCGCAACTGAAGGCGCTTTCGGTCGATTCGCCAGCAGGAGCGCTGGTTCTCGGCTCCGACCAGACGCTCGAGCTCGAAAACGGAACGGTCCTCGGCAAGCCGGAATCGCGCCGCGCCGCGTTCGATCAGCTCTGCACCCTCAGCGGCCGAACCCATCTCCTCCACTCGGCGGCGGTGGTGGCGGAGGGCGGCGAGGCGGTCTGGTGGCACAGCGAGACGGTCGCGCTGACCATGCGCCGACTCGGCGACGTCTTCCTCGAAGACTATCTCGACCGCGAATATGAGCATATTCGCTGGAGCGTCGGCGGCTACCGGATCGAGGGCCCCGGCGCGCAATTGTTCGAGCGCATCGAGGGCAGCCATTTCGCGATCCTGGGAATGCCGCTCCTCCCCTTGCTCGGCTATCTTCGCGAGCGCGGGCTGCTCAAGAGCTGATGGGCGTTCCCTATGCCGAGGTGATCGGCGACCCGATCGTCCATTCGAAGTCGCCGCTGATCCATAAATTCTGGCTGGAGAAGCTGGGCCTCCCCGGAGATTATCGTGCGGTGCGTGTCGCGGCGGGCGAGCTCGTCGACTATCTGCGGGAGCGCCGCAGCGACCCCGAATGGCGCGGCTGCAACGTCACCATGCCTTTGAAGCAGGCGGTCGTCCCGTTGCTGGATGAGGTGGAAGTCGGGCTCGAGTCCCTGAACTGCGTGATACCCTGCCGAGGCAGACTGGTAGGGTTCGATACCGACGCGGCCGGAATCGCCGAGGCGATCGGGAATTGGTCGTTCGCTCAACCCGAGGACGCCATCTGCCTGATCGGCGCCGGGGGTGCGGCGCGGGCCGTCATCGCCGCCCTTCCTGTCGAGGACGCGTTCGACGTGCGTGTTATGGCAAGAGACCCGCGCAGGGCAGCCAAACTGCTCAGGAGCTGCGGCGTGAGCGGCGAGCCATTCTGGCTCGATGAGGCCGAGCGCGCTATCGAAGGCTGCACCGCAGTGATTAACGCAAGTCCGCTTGGAATGACGGGGTTTCCGCCGATGCCTGAAGCCGTGCTCGACAGTCTTTGCGGTGTCCGGCCTGCGGGCTATGTCCTCGATCTGGTGACGTCGCCGGTGGAAACCATTCTGCTTCGGCGCGCCGCAGCGGCCGGCCTCACGATTGCGGACGGGCTGGCGGTGCTGATTGGACAGGCGCGGGGCGCCTTCCAGCGTTTCTACGGGCTGCAACCGACCCGCGCCTGCGACGCGGCGGTGAGAGCACTGCTCACCCGATGATCGTCCTCGGCCTCACCGGCTCGATCGGCATGGGCAAGTCGACCGTGGCGAAGATGTTCGCCGACGAAGGCGTCCCTATGTTCGACGCCGACGCAGCGGTTCACCGGCTGCAGGGGCCGGAAGGGGCGCTGGTCGAGGAGATCGAGGCGCATTTTCCCGGCACGACCGGGCTCCAGGGCGTCAATCGCGGCGCCCTGGCGGAGCGGGTGCTCGGGGAGCCGGAGACGCTTCGGCGGCTCGAGGCGCTCGTCCACCCGGCCGTGGCCCGGGAGCGGGAGGCGTTCCTCACCGCCAACGCCGAGGCCCCGCTGGTCCTGCTCGACATCCCGCTCCTCTTCGAAGCCGGCGGACCGGAACAGGTCGACAAAGTCGCCGTCGTCTCGGCGCCGGCCGAGGTGCAGCGCGAGCGAGTCCTCGCCCGGCCGGGGATGACCGCGGAGAAATTCGAGCGGATCCTCGCACGCCAGCTCCCGGACGAGGAGAAGCGCGCCCGGGCCGACTTCGTCATCCCCACCGGCGGCCCGATGGAGGAAACGCGACGAGCGGTTCGGCGCATCCTCGCTTGCCTCGTCCCCTCCTCCGATTCATAGTCCGGCCATGCGGGAAATCGTCTTCGACACCGAAACCACGGGCCTGAGCCCGCTCGCCGGCGACCGGGTCGTCGAGATCGGCTGCGTCGAGCTATGGAACCGGGTCGAGACCGGCCGCACCTTCCATGCCTATTTCAATCCCGAGCGCCCGATGCCGAGCGGCGCCGAGGCCGTCCACGGCCTCAGCGATGCCTTCCTCGCCGACAAGCCGCGTTTCCGCGATCTGGCCGGCGATCTGCTCGAATTTCTCGGCGACTGCCCATTGGTCGCCCACAATGCCAGCTTCGACTTCGGCTTCCTCAACCACGAGCTCAACAATTGCGGGCACGAGCTCATCTGCCTGACCCGAATGGTCGACACTCTGCAGATCGCACGCTCGAAGCATCCGGGCGCCAAGCACAGCCTGGACGCGCTGTGCAGCCGCTTCGGGGTCGACCGCAGCGTTCGGGTGAAGCACGGCGCCCTTATCGACGCTCAGCTTCTCGCCCAATGCTATGTCGAGCTGACCGGCGGCCGCCAGATCGGCCTGACCCTGACCGACATCGTCGCCGAGCGGATCGAGGAGGCGGCGCAGGTCGCCGCCGCCGACTCGGCCGCGATCCTGATCGAGATTCGCCCGCCGCGGGCGCACGCGCCGAGCGATGAAGAGCTTCAGGCGCACGCCGACTTCCTTGCGACGCTCACCGATCCCCTATGGCATCGGCTGGACGCACGCGGTTGACCTCAAGCCGCGGCGGCGCCTAATCGCCGCGGCCCTTTTGCTGGAGAAAGCCATTGGATATCCGCGTCTCCGGTCATCAGCTCGACACGGGCGAAGCGTTACGGGAGCGAGTGACCACCCGGCTCGCCGCGGTCGCCGACAAATATGCCTCGCGTCTCGTCTCGGCCCAGGTGACGTTCGGCAAGGGGCCCCACGATCACGGCTTCACCTGCGAGATCGTGGCTTATGCCCCCAAGGGGGTGGTGCTGAAGGCGGCCGACCGAGGCGCGGCGGCGCCCGCAGCCTTCGACTCGGCCGCCGAGAAGGTCGAGAAGCAGCTCCGCCGCCATACAAGGCGTCTCAAGGACCACCATCCCGAGCGCGCGGCCGAGCTGGCGGAGGCAGGCGCCTCCGGCTACCGACGAGGCGGGGCGGAGCCGCAAGGCGAGTGAGCCGACCGGCGGACGCCCCCCGCTATTCCTTCCCATCTCAAAGCGCGGGGCCGAAGGCGACCGCATCCGGTGGACCGATGAATGACATGACCGACATCCTTTCCGTCGAGTGCGTCGATGGCGGCATGACCGTTCCGAACAAGAAGGGCCTGTTCCAGCTGCTGTCCATCGCGGCCGCGCGGCGCACCGGGCTCGATTCGAAGACGATCGCCGCCGCTTTGACCGAGCGCGAGAAGATCGGCTCCACCGGCTTCGGCGGCGGAGTCGCGATCCCGCACGGCCGGATCGAGGGGCTGAAGCGCGTGTTCGGCTATTTCGTCCGGCTGACGGCGCCGATCGACTTCCAGTCGGTGGACAATCTGCCGGTCGACCTCGTCTTCCTGATCCTGTCGCCGCCCGACGCGGGCGCCGATCACCTCAAGGCGCTCGCCGCGGTCAGCCGGGTGCTGCGGGACCGCAACACCGTCGCCAAGCTGCGCGGCGCCCGTTCGCGCGACGCGCTCTTCGCCCTGCTCGCCGGCGTCGAAAGCCGCGATGCCGCCTGAACCGGATGCCGGCGCGGCCGCCCATTTCCGGGCGCTCGAGTCCCTCTATCGCCACGCGCCCGTCAACGGCCTGTTCGAATCGCAGCTCGAGATCGTCGAGAAGGGCTTGGCGAGAATCCGGTTCGAGGTACGCGAGCAGCTCTTCCACGCCGCCGGCGCCGCCCACGGCACGCTCTACTTCAAGATGATGGACGACGCCGCCTTCTACGCCTGCAACAGCCTCGTCACTGACCGCTTTCTGCTCACCACCGCCTTCAACCTGCTCTTCACCCGTCCGCTCCGGGCCGGCCCTGTGACGGCCGAGGGCCGCTGGGCGAGCGGCCGGCGCCGGGTGCTGGTGGGAGAGGCCCGGCTGATCGATTCGGACGGCGAACTCGCCGCCAGCGGAACCGGCACCTTCATGCGATCGCACATCCCGCTGAGCGGCCTCCCCGGCTATGCGGTCCGCTGATGGAGGCGCGAATCGCCGCTTCGGTGCTTGCGGGAGCGCTGATTCGCAAGGCCGAGGGCGAAGGCGGGTTCGGAGCCGTGCTCGCGAAAGGGGACGCCACCGCCGGCTCGATTCTCGTCATCCTGCTGGAAAAAGGCGTTAATCCACGCCTGTTCGAGCGCCTTCTTCAGTCGGACGGTCGCTATGCCTGGCAGGAGAGTGGAAGCCAACGCATTGAAAATTCATCGGAAGTTCCAGAGTTCATCGCACGAAGAAGGCGCTTCGACCCGGATTTGTGGTTAATTGAACTGGATATCCCGTCTGCCGAACGGTTCGCCGCTGAAATGAACTCGCTCGATTGACTCTGCTGCAGCGCACAACCTAGCCACGGCCAGTCCTTTCGAGCAAGAGCGGGGGGCCGTCACGACCCCGGGGTATTGGGGGGCGGCCACGCGAGACGGAAGGCGGTCCGGGGTGCGCTTTTTTCGACATGCATTCGGCTTGGGACCGCTCGCCGCACTGATTTGAGTTTTGATGATCCGTCTTTTTCGAGCCGCGTCCTTCGCGGCCGCCTCTTTCGTTTTCGTCTTCGGCGCCCCTTCCTTGGCCTGGGAGCTGACCGGGACTCCACTCACCACCGAAATTTCCGCTCAGCCCGCTGAGGTTGCGGCCCCGATCGGAGCCCCGCGGCCTGCGGACCCGGCCCAGCCCGAGGCTTCCGCCGCGCCCGCGCCCGCGCCCGCCGCCGAACCCGAGAAGCCGGCCCGCCGAAGCCTTGCCGAGCTGGTGGCCGCCTACGCCAGCACCCAGACCGCCGACGCGCAGCACGAATGCCTCGCCGGCGCCGTCTATTTCGAGTCGAAGGGCGAGCCTCTCCAGGGCCAGCTCAGCGTCGCCGAGGTGATCCTCAACCGCGCCCGCTCCGGCCGCTTCCCGGCCTCGGCCTGCGCAGTCGTCAAGCAGCGCGGCCAGTTCTCCTTCGTCCGCGGCGGCCGCTTCCCGGCCATCGCGCGCTCTTCGCTGGCCTGGAAGCGGGCCGTCGCCATCGCCCATATCGCAGTCCAGGACCTGGCCGACGGACCGGCGCCGCGAGCGCTCTTCTTCCACGCCAAACGGGTCTCTCCCCGCTGGCGGCTGACTCGGGTGGCCGCGGTGGGGAATCACATCTTCTACCGCTAGGGCCAGGGCCGCACTTGCGGGCTGGGGCCCACGTCATCCCCGCCAAGGCAGGAATCCAGCGCTGACATCGAACTGGATACCCGCTTTCGCGGGAATGAAGGGGGTAAGATCCTTTTTCCGCGTGCCTGGACTTTGTCCTGCCGAAGCAGAATCGTCACCCCGGACTTGATCCGGGGTCCACCTTTTTCTCAATCCCGGTGGAGGAAGAAGGTGGATGCCGGATCAAGTCCGGCATGACGAATGCCTCGCTTCCATCACAATAGGACAAA
>DATHBY010000423.1:0-2181 GCA_035295885.1 Allosphingosinicella sp. | reverse complement strand
GCTGCATATGGCGGAGGAAGTCCATGGCGAGGCTCCTTGTTGCTGTATTATGCATGTAATACGGCAGGCCCGCCGGCGCAAGGCCGCCGTCAGATCTTCACCTGGCTGCCCATCTCGACGACGCGGTTGGGGGGGAGGCCGAAGAATTCCATCGGGCTCTCGGCGTTGCGCATCATCCAGGCGAAGAGCTTCTCGCGCCAGATCGCCATTCCGTGGACGGTGGAGGTGAGCGGGGTCTGGCGGGAGAGGAAGAAGCTCGTTTCCATCATCCTGAACGGCAGCCCGCAGCCGTCGATCGCCGCCAGTGCCTCGGGCACGTTCATGTCCTGCATGAAGCCGAAATGGAGGACGATCTTGTAGAAGCCCTCGCCGAGCTCCTCGACCTCCACGCGCCGGTCGTCGTCGATATAGGGG
This sequence comes from Allosphingosinicella sp., assembly GCA_035295885.1. Lineage (GTDB taxonomy): Bacteria > Pseudomonadota > Alphaproteobacteria > Sphingomonadales > Sphingomonadaceae > Allosphingosinicella. The sequence continues at coordinate 1,767 of DATHBY010000423.1, read as the reverse complement.
ACGTCCTCGATCGCCACCTTGAGGAAGATCGAGCGCTGGTGGAGCACCTTGTTGTGCTTGAGGTTGTGCAGGAGGGCGTGGGGCACCCCGTCGGCCTGGCTGGTCATGAATATGGCGGTGCCCGGGACGCGGGCGGCCGAGCCTGCGGCGGACTTGATGAACAGCGGAATCGGGATGTCGCCCTGCTTGAGCTGGTGCCGGAGAAGCTTCCTCCCCTTCGCCCAGGTCGTCAGCAGAGTGAAGGCGATGAAGCCGATCGCCAGCGGCACCCAGCCCCCGCTCGGCACCTTCATCAGATTGGCCGCGAAATAGGCCGCATCGACGGTGAAGAAGAGGGCGAGCAGCGCCCCCGCGACCCAGCGGTTCCAGCCCCACAGCCCGAACAGCACGACGGCGAGCAGGCAGGTGTCGATGAACATCGCGCCGGTCACCGCGATTCCGTAGGCGGCGGAGAGGTTGGACGAGTTGCGGAACAGGAGGACGAGCACGACCACCGCCACCGCCAGCGCCCAGTTGACCGACGGTATGTAGATCTGGCTGGCGGCGGTGGCGCTGGTGTGGGTGATCTTGAGGCGGGGTATGTAGCCGAGGTGAATCGCCTGCTGGGTCACCGAGAAGGCGCCGGAGATCACCGCCTGGCTGGCGATGACGGTGGCCATGGTGGCGATTATGACCAGCGGCAGCCGGAACCAGTCGGGGGCGAGCAGGAAGAAGGGGCTTTCGATCGCGCCTGGCTCGGCGATCAGAAGGGCCCCCTGGCCGATATAGTTGATCATCAGCGCCGGAAGCACGAAGAAGAACCAGGCATATTGGATCGGCCGGCGGCCGAAATGGCCCATGTCGGCGTAGAGCGCCTCGGTGCCGGTCACCGCAAGCACCACCGAGCCCATCGCGACGAAGGCGAAGAAGCGCTCCTCGAGGAAGAACTGGACGGCCCAATAGGGATTGAGCGAGCCGACGATCTCGGGATGCTGGGCGATGCTGATGAGGCCCAGGGTCGCCAGCACGAGGAAATAGACGATGAGAACCGGCGCGAACAGCGCGCCCACGGCGGCCGTGCCGCGTCGCTGGATCGAGAACAGGCCGATGAGGATGCCGATGGCGATCGGAATGACCCAGGGCTGGAACCCCGCCTCGACCAGCACGATCCCCTCGACCGCCGAGAGAACGGAGATGGCCGGGGTGATCATCGTGTCGCCGTAGAAGAGGGCGCAGGCGAAGACTCCGAGCAGGACGATCACCGGGCCCCATCGCGCCCGTTCCGTCTTGCGCGAGAGCAGGGCGAGCAGGGCCAGGCTTCCGCCCTCCCCCTTGTTGTCGGCGCGCATCAGGATGAGGATGTATTTGAGAGTGACGACGATCATCATCGACCAGAAAATCAGGCTGAGCACGCCCATGACGTGAAGCCGGTCGACGGGCAGCGGATGGAGCCCGGCGAAGGTCTGGCGGAAGGCGTAGAGCGGCGAGGTACCGATATCGCCGAAGACGATCCCGATCGCCCCGACGGTGAGCTTGGCGAGGCCGCCATGGTGATGGCCCGGCTGCGGATCGCGCACGTCCGGAAGTGGGGCCGGGGCAGCCGCGGCTTCGCTCATCCTTGGTCCCTTGGCGTTGCCCGGTGGGAGTGGCCGAAAGCCGATCCGGCCCCGACCGCCGCGCCCGCTACGCCTTCGGAGGGCGGCGGGCAAGGGATAGTTCCCCTCTCCCGTTTTCTACGGGAGAGGGGTTTGTCCGCGTTTACTCCGCCCCGGCGGCGGCGTCCTTCTC
>DATHBY010000422.1:0-3447 GCA_035295885.1 Allosphingosinicella sp. | reverse complement strand
CGGCAGGTGCTGCGCAGCATCGACCGCGACACCAGCACCAGCCGGATCGTCACGCTGCGCAACGCGGGAGCTCGCGAGATCGCGGCGTCGCTCAACGCCCTGATGGAGGGCAGCAGCCCGGCCGGGCGGGCGGCGGTGATCGTGCCGATCGACAGCTCCAATTCGGTCGCGATCCGGGGCGACGCCGCCACCGTCGGCCGCCTCGCCGCAATGGCCGAGGAGCTCGACCAGCGCGCCGCCACCGGCACCGAGATACGGGTGATCTTCCTCGAGCATGCCGATGCCGCGCAGCTGCTGCCGGTGCTTCAGCAATTGCTCGGCCAGCCGGTGACCCAGCCTCCGCCGGCGCCCGGCCTGTCCTCGCGCAACGCGGAAACCAGCTCGACCACTACCCGCAGCGGCGGCGGCCGGCCGGCGACCCGCACGACCACGACCACGGCCGAGGCTCCGCCCTCGGGGGGCGAAACGCCGACCAGCGTCAGCATCTTCGGACCTCGCGGCGCGGTGGTGACCCGCTTCCAGGGGGCGAACGCCCTGGTCATCGCCGCTTCCACGGACGTCCAGCGCCAATTGGGCGAGGTCATCCGCCAGCTCGACACCCGCCGCCAGCAGGTCCTGGTCGAGGCGATCATCGTCGAGATTTCCGACACGGCCGCCAAGAAGCTCGGAGTCCAGCTGCTGCTCGCGGGCCTGGGCGGAAGCAATATCCCCTTCGCGGTGACCAATTATTCCAACGCCAGCCCGAACCTGCTGACGGTGGCTGGCGCGGTCGCGGCCGAGCGGCTTCGAACGACGACCACCACCGTCAACGGCCAGGTGGTCACGACCACTCAGAATTCACCGGTGGCCGATGCGCTCCAGGAAGCGGCAGTCAATTCGGTGCTCGGAGCCACCGGTGGCATTGCCGGCCTCGCCATCCGCACCGGCAACGCCTTGTTCGGAGCGATCATCAACGCGGTGAAATCCGACAGCAAGTCGAACATCCTGTCGACCCCGTCGATCATGACCCTCGACAACCAGGAAGCGAGAATCCTCGTCGGCCAGGAGATTCCGATCACCACCGGCGAGGCGCTGAGCCCCAATTTCGACAACCAGTTCCGCACCGTCGACCGCCAGAATGTCGGTATCACGCTCGAAGTGCTGCCCCAGATCAACGCCGGCGGGTCGATCAAGCTCAACCTGAGGCAGGAAGTGAGCTCGATCGCGGGGCCGGTGTCCGGGCGCTCGAGCGACCTCATCCTCAACAAGCGCGAGATCGAGACGGTGATCACGGTTGACGACGGCGAGATCGTCGGGATCGGCGGACTGCTCGACGACAACGAGCGCCGAACGATCGAGAAGATTCCGTTCCTCGGCGACCTTCCAGCCGTCGGCAATCTGTTCAAGTCCAAGAGCCGGAGCCGGGCCAAGACGAACCTGATGGTCTTCATCCGGCCGACCATCCTGCGCTCGACCGCAGACGCCAGGGCAATGACCGAGCGGCGCTACGGCTACATTCGCGGAATGCAGTACCAGCAGAATCCGGATGAGGAGCCGACGATCGACGAGCTGGTGCGCGAATATATGGGCATGGTCCCGCCCGGTCCCGCGCCGCCGCCTCCGCCGCCGCTCGATCCCGCGACCTATGCGCCTCTGACGCGGCCCGGCGATCAGGTGGTGACCCCCGGGGCGCCGCCGCCGGGGACTCCGCGGTAATGGCCGATCGTCATCCCGGCGAAGGCCGGGACCTCGGCGAGGAGGTCCTGGACCTTGCGACGGGGCGCCCCGGCTTCCGCCGGGGTGACGAACCTGCCCTGAACCTGCCCTACCTGTTCGCGAAGAGGAACGGCATCGCCCTGGTCGGGGAGTCCGGCGGCCAGGCACGGGTTGCGCTTCGCCAGGGCGCCGATCCGCGGGCGCTGATCGAGGCTAGGCGGGTGCTTGGGCGGCCGCTCGCGGTCGAAGCCGTCACCGCCGAAGGTTTCGACAAGCTCCTCTCCGAGCGTTACGCCATGGACGACCAGGCGGCGGCCGACGCGGCCGGCTCGCTCGGTCTCGGCGACGAGCTGAGCCATCTCGCCACCGACCTGCCGACCGCCGAGGACCTGCTCGACAGCGCCGACGACGCGCCCGCCATCCGCCTGATCAACGGCATCATCGCCGACGCTGCCCGGCAGGGGGTGTCGGACATCCATATCGAGCCCTACGAGAGCGGCCTGGTGGTGCGCATGCGAATCGACGGGGTGCTTCGAGAGACCTTGCGGATGCCGGCCCATGTCGCGCCGGTGGTGGTGAGCAGGATCAAGGTCATGGCCCGGCTCGACATCGCCGAACGGCGGGTGCCGCAGGACGGAAGGATCGGCCTGACGCTCGGCGGCAAATTGCTGGACGTGCGAGTCTCGACCTTGCCCAGCCGCGCCGGCGAGCGGGTGGTGCTTCGAATCCTCGACAAGGAGAATGCCGGGATCGACCTCGATTCGCTGGGAATGCCGCCGTCGGTGCACGCCTTGTTCGCGGGGGCGCTGACCGAGCCCAACGGAATCGTTCTCGTCACCGGGCCGACCGGTTCGGGCAAGACCACCAGCCTCTATGCCGGGCTCAGGCTCCTCAACGACGGCAGCCGCAACATCCTCACCGTCGAGGACCCGGTCGAATATGCGGTCGACGGAGTCGGCCAGACCCAGGTCAATCCGAAGGTGGGGCTGAGCTTCGCCGCCGGGCTCCGGGCCATTCTCCGCCAGGATCCGGACGTGGTCATGGTCGGCGAGATCCGCGACCGAGAGACCGCGGAGATCGCCGTGCAGGCGTCGCTGACCGGCCACCTCGTCCTCTCTACTGTCCACACCAACGACGCAATCGGAGCCATCACGCGGATGCGCGACATGAAGGTCGAGCCGTTCCTGCTCGCCTCGACGCTCAGGGCGGTGATCGCCCAGCGGCTGGTTCGGCGACTCTGCCCCGCCTGCCGGGCGCCGGCTGCCGCCGATGCGGCCACGGCGGCTCTGGTGGGAGTCGAGCCCGGGACCATCATCCACGAGCCGCGCGGCTGCGGGGCGTGCGGCAACAGCGGCTACAAGGGCCGCACCGGCGTGTTCGAGGCGGTGCGGATCGACGACACGGTCCGGCGCCTGATCAACGCCGGCGGCGACGAGGTCGAGATTTCGGCCCACGCCTTCCGCAACAGCCCCAATCTGGCCGCCGCCGCTCAGCAGTTGGTTCGCGAGGGGGTGACCAGCGTGGGCGAGGCCGTGCGGGTGTCCCGGCGCGAGAGCGAGGATGTCTGAGTTCGCCTATCTGGTGCTCGACCGCGCCGGGCGCGAGCGGCGCGGCTCGCTTCGTGCCGAGACTCCGGACGAGGCTCGGGAGAAGCTGAGCGCTCGCGGGCTGTTCGTGGTCAGGATGGAGAGTGCGAGCGGCGAGGCGGCGCCGCCTTTGCTCTCGCGCCAGATTTTCGGCCGCAAGAAGCTC
>DATHBY010000421.1:0-6555 GCA_035295885.1 Allosphingosinicella sp. | reverse complement strand
GGAAATCGAGCCCGAGCAGGGTCGCCTCCCCTTCCCGCCGGTCGCGGGTGACTCCTGGGCGGTCGTCGACGAGCGCGAGCTTGCGGCCGACGAGACGGTTGAACAAAGTCGACTTGCCGACATTGGGCCGGCCGACGATCGCGACGGTGGGAAGCTTCGCCATGGCGCCGCCGTGCCGCTTATGGGCTGGGGGGTCAACACAAGCTCGTCATCCCGGCGGAAGCCGGGACCTCGGGGAGATCCGCGAGACTTCTCGTCCTGAGGCCCCGGCTTTCGCCGGGGCGACGAGTGCCGGCGCCGCCCGCCCGGCCCGGCTTACCGCCAGGCCGTCAGCTGGCCGTTGTCGTGGAGGACGTAGAGCGTGTTGTTGGCGACGATGGGCGACAGCGACACCGCCATCCGGGTGTCCTGGGCCCCCAGGACCCGGCCGTCGGTGGGGGAGACGTAGACGAGCTGCCCCGCCGAATTGGCGAGCACCAGCCGGTCGCCGGCGAGGATCGGCCCGACCCAGTCGATCCGCCCCTTCTTGTCCTTGGTGTCGCGGTAGCGCGTGAGCTGGGTCATCCAGCGAATGCCGCCGGTGGTCCGGGACAGAGCGAGCAGCCGGGCCTCGTCGGTGACGACGAAGATCCAGTCGCCGGCGACCCAGGGGGTGGCGATGCCGGCGACGTTGATCTCCCAGATGCGCTGGCCGGTGATCAGCTCGATCGCGACCATCCGCCCGCCCTGGCCGACGGCGTAGACTCGGCCGGAATCGATCACCGGATCGGCGTCGATGTCGGAAAGCTGGGTGACGCTGGTCGAGATGCTGGTTCGCGCGAGAGCGTCCTGCCACAGATTCTGGCCGTTCTCGTAGCGATAGGCGTTGAGCTCGCCGGACGAAAAGCCCGCGACCACCGTCCCCTGCGCCGCCGCCGGCGAAGAGGCTCCGAGAATTCCGGCGATCTCGACCGCCCCCGAGCCGGTCCAGCGGATCGCGCCGTTGGCGGGGTTGAGGGCGAACAGCTGGTTGTCCTGGCTCACCACGTAGACATTGTCGTTGGCGACCGTCGGGGCTCCGCGCAGCGGCGCGCCCGGCCGCACCCGCCAGACCAGAGCGCCGGTCTTGGCGTCGATCGCCGCCGCGTCGCCCGCTCCGTTGGTGGCGTAGATCCGGCCATTGTCGTAGGCGACTCCGCCGCCGAACAGCGCGCCTTCGGGCGCATTGGGGCCGCGAACCTGGGTCTGCCAGACCGTGCCGCCATTTTCCGGGCTGAGCGCCCGGACCACGGCCCGAGTGTCGATGGTGAAGATCCGGCCCTCTGCGGCGACGGGAGAGGAAGCCAGCTGCCCCTGGTTGCTGCTGCCCTCGCCGATGCTCACCCGCCAGGCCATTGCAGGCGCGGAGCCGAGGCCGACATGGCCCATAGACTTGGCGGCGTTGCCGCCCGACTGGGTCCACTCCGCGTTCGGCTGAGCCGGCGGCAGGGTGACGGCGATTGCGCTCAACGCGGGATCGACCTCGAGCACCCTCTCCTGGGAGAGGACCGAGATGCGCTCGCCGACGGTCGGGGTCACGTTCTTCTTGCCTTTGCCGCCGAGCCCGAGGCTGCCGCAGCCTGCGAGCAGGCTGGCGGCCGCGAGGGCGAGTAGAATGCGCTTCATCTGGTGCCTTCCTGTGTTTCGTCCGCGGTCTCCTGGACGGCGTCGACGCCGAGCGAACCGGCCATCTGGGTGGCCCGGGACCGCAGGGTGTCGGGTAGCTTCTTGTCCTTGGCCATAGCAGCGAAAATGCCGGCGGCCTGCTGAGGCTTGTTGAGCCTGATGTAGGAGAGCGCGACCATCTCGCCGGCGCTTCCGAACCAGGGGTTGCCGGCGACGGCGAGGCCCTTCAGCCGGTCGATCACCGCCTGCGGCGGCAGGGTGTCCAGCTCGACCGCGGTCATCCTCACCAGCGCGAGGTCGCGATAGGGCTGGGCGAGACCGCCGTCGTCGGCGACCCGCTTGTAGATCGCGGCCGCGCCCTTCAGGTCTTTGGCCTCTATGGCAAGGTCCGCCTTGGTCAGCAGGGCCGCGGCGCGATGGCCGTCCCCGCCGGATTCCACGAGCCCGTCGAGCTTGGGAATCGCCGCATTGTTTCGGCCGGCGGCGACGTCTTCGAAGGCGGCGACCAGGGTTGCGCTCCGCTCCCCCGCTTTCACTTCCTTCTGGTTCTGCCACCAGATGAAGCCGCCGATCGCCGCGAGCAGGAGCACGACTCCGGCGATGATGAGCTTGCCGAAGCGCTCCCAGTGGGACTTCATCTGGTCGCGGCGAAGCTCTTCATCGACCTCACGGTAGAAGGTCTCGTTGTCGACAGGCCTCAGCGCCAAAGAAAACCTCCAAATGCTGTACGGCCGACCCCGCCCGCCCATGCCTCTTCGCCGATGAAAGCGATACGGAGGATGAACGAAAGGCGCGCCGGCATCTGCCCCGGGCGCTTCTCTACCGAGCGGCGGCGCGCAACGGAAGCCTTCACTTTGAATTCTCGTTGCCCGGCGCAGGCCGGGGTCCAGCCGGCCCCGGACTGGATCCCGGCCTTCGCCGGGAATTCACTTTTTCGAGCGCTGGATTTGCCCTTCGCCCGGAAAGGCCCGGCTTCGCACCTCGCCCGCATAGGCCCCGGCGGCGGCCTCGATTCGCCCGGCGAGATCGTCATATCGCTTCACGAACCGCGGAGTCCGCTCGAACAGGCCGAGCATGTCCTCGGTGACCAGGACCTGGCCGTCGCAGCTCGGCGAGGCGCCGATGCCGATGGTCGGGCAGGAGACGAGGCCGGTGATCTCCGCCGCAACCTCCTCCATCACCCCTTCGAGAACGAGCAGGAAGCAGCCGGCGCGGTCGATCGCCTGCGCATCGGCGACGATCTTCCGGGCCTCCGCCTCTTCCCGGCCGCGGGTGCCGTAGCCGCCCAGCGCGTTGACCGCCTGCGGTGTGAGGCCGACATGGCCGATCACCGGTATGCCGCGCTGGGCGAGGAACGCGACCGTCTCCGCCATCGCCTCCCCGCCCTCCAGCTTCACCGCCGCCGCGCCGCTTTCCTTGAGGATCCGGGCGGCGCTGGCGAAGGCTTGCCGAGGGCTCGCCTCGTAGGCGCCGAACGGCATGTCGACGGCGACGACCGCGTGCCACGAGCCGCGCACGACCGCGGCGCCGTGGGCGCACATCATCTCGAGCGTCACCGGCACCGTCGAAGGAAGGCCGTAAATCACCTGGCCTAGGCTGTCGCCGACGAGCAGGATGTCGCAATGCGGGTCGAGCAGCTGCGCCCAGCGCGCGGTATAGGCGGTCAGCATGACGATCGGATCGCCGCCCTTCATCGCCTTCAGTTTCGGCACCGTCAGCCGCTTCATCGGGCTCGGGACGGGGTTGGCGCGGCTGGTCGCGGTATCGAGCGAATGGGTGACGGACATATCCGCTCCTTAGCCGCCGAACTGCATCGCGACCAGCCCGGCCGCGAGAGCAAGCGCGGCGGCCACCCGTCTCGGACCGAAGCCTTCGCGCAGAAAGAGCGTGCCCATGAGGGCGGCGAAGACCACGGACGTCTCCCGCAAGGCCGAGACCCTCGCAGTCTCCATCAGGCTGAAGGCGTAGACCGCCGAGCCGTAGGAGAGGATCGATAGCATGCCGGCCGCGACCCCGAAGCGCCATTTCGAGGCGATGACCCGGCCGAGCTCGCCCCGCCGCCGAAGAAGCGCCGTCAGGGTGATGCAGACCGCGTCGAGCAGGAAGATCCAGACGATGTAGGTGAACGGCTCCGGCGCACCACGAACGCCGCGTGCGTCGGCGACATTGTAGAGCGCCACCCCCGCCGCGGTGGCGAGGGCCCAGGCCAGCACTCTGCCGTCGGGATGGTGGCGAAGCAGCGTTCCGCGCGGCGGCAATGCGAAGACGAAGACTGCGGCCGTCGCCACCACCAGCCCGGCCAGCGCCAGCGGCGGCAGAGCCTCGCGCAGGAACAGGAAAGCGGCGGCCGCAGTAAGAAGCGGCGCCGCCCCCCGCATCACCGGGAAGACGAGGGAAAGGTCGCCCCTCTGCAGCGCCCGGATGAGGCAGAGCTGGTAGAGATAATGGGCAGGGACCGCGAGCATCAGCGCGCCCCATGTCCAGGCATCGGGGAGCGGCACGAAAAAGGCGGCGGGCGCGATCATGAGGGCGGCGCTGACGGAGAGCACCGCCCGGCCGACGAGGATGTCGCTTCCCATCTTCACCGACATGTTCGCGGCGGCGAGGGTAACGGCCGAAAACAAGCCGAGGCAGACGGCAAGCAAGTTGGCGCTCAACGCCTCGTCCCCCGTTCGCGATTCGTCCCTGAGTTCTTCATGCCGTCTGCCGAAGGGCGATTTGTCCGCGCAAATCGACGGGGATCACGCGCCATTTCCAATCGGAGGACTCATTTTTCGGATAAAATGTAGGAGATGGGCGAATCGAATTATGATATTCATTTTGCGTTCAATTCAGACTTGAGGGGGAACAATCATGATGGGAATCAGGAAGCGTGTAACCATGTTCGCGGCGGTCGTCGCCGCCACGACTCTGACCTATGCCACTCCGGCGGCCGCTCAGGCGACCCGGACCTGGGTGTCGGGCACCGGCGACGACATCAATCCGTGCAGCCGCACCGCGCCCTGCAAGACCTTCGCCGGGGCGATCAACAAGACCGCGGCCGGCGGCGAGATCAACTGCCTCGATCCGGGCGGCTTCGGAGCGGTGACGATCAACAAGTCGATGACCATCGACTGCCAGTATACGGAGGGCGGCGCACTCGCCGGCGGTAACGGCATCGTCGTCAACGACGGCGCGACTGCGACGCCCGGCACCGCCGTCGTCCTCATCCGCGGACTCGACATCTTCGGAGTCAGTCCGCCGTCCAATGGGGTCCGTTTCGTTTCCGGAGCATCGCTGACCATCGACGATTGCATCATCCGCCGCTTCAACGCGACCGGCAGCTTCGGCGTTTCCTTCCAGCCGAGCGGCGCCGCGAAACTCTTCATCATCGACTCCATCATCGCCCATAACGGCAATGCCGCCGACAACACGGGCGGGGGCATCCTCGTCCAGCCGACCGGCGGAGCCGGCAGCGCCAGGGTCCAGCTGTCGCACGTGAAGGTGCTCGAAAATGCGGGCGTCGGGGTGAGAGTCGACACGACCGGCAACACCTCGGCCACCGGGACCTTCGTGACGGCACGCTGGTCGGCGTTCTCGGGCAGCCCGACCGGGTTCACTGCGAACATGCCGGTGGGCAACTCCGGTGTGGGCGCGCTGATCGCCGACTCGATCATCAACCACAATAGCGGCGTCGGGGTTTCCGCCACCGGCTCGGCGACGGCGACGATCCGCGTCGGCGGCACCATGATCAGCGATAACGGCACCGGCGTCCAAAGCAGCGGGGGCGGCTCCGTCCGTAGCTACGGGAACAATATGGTCAACGGCAACACCGTCGACGGCACGTTCATCGCCGGCGCGGCCGTCCTGATCTGAGCGCACTTCGTATCGGGAGGCGGAACCGGCATCGCGCCGGTTCCGCCGGCCTGAAGCGCCAATTCCACCGATTGTGCAACGCAGGACGGGTGGGGAGTCACTCCCACTCGATCGTCCCCGGCGGCTTCGACGTATAGTCGTAGACCACCCGGTTGATGCCCCTGACCTCGTTGATGATGCGGGTGGCGACCCGGCTCAGGAAGGCGGAGTCGAACGGGTAGATGTCGGCGGTCATGCCGTCGGTCGAAGTGACGGCGCGAAGGCCGCAGACATAATCGTAGGTGCGCCCGTCGCCCATGACTCCGACGGTGCGCACCGGAAGTAGCACCGCGAAGGCCTGCCAGATCGCGTCGTAGAGGCCGGCGTTGCGGATTTCGTCGAGGTAGATGAGGTCCGCCTTGCGCAATATGTCGCAGCGTTCCTTGGTCACCTCGCCGGGGATCCGGATTGCGAGGCCGGGGCCGGGGAAGGGGTGGCGGCCGACGAACGCCTCCGGCAAGCCCAGCTCGCGGCCGAGCTCGCGCACCTCGTCCTTGAACAGCTCGCGCAAGGGCTCGACCAGCTTCATGTTCATGCGCTCGGGGAGCCCGCCGACATTGTGGTGACTCTTGATCGTGACCGACGGCCCGCCGGTGAAGCTGACGCTCTCGATCACGTCCGGATAGAGCGTTCCCTGCGCCAGGAAATCGGCGCCTCCGATCTTCCTCGCCTCCTCCTCGAACACTTCGATGAAGGTCTTGCCGATGAACTTGCGCTTGAGTTCGGGGTCGGTGACCCCGGCAAGCCCGTCCATGAACGCAGCCTCCGCGTCCACATGGACCAGCGGGATGTTGTAGCTGTTGCGGAACAGGCTCACGACCTGTTCGGCCTCGCTCTGCCGCATCAGTCCATGGTCGACGAACACGCAGGTCAGCTGGTCGCCGATCGCCTCGTGGATCAGGACCGCCGCGACTGCGCTGTCGCCTCCGCCGGACAGCCCGCAGATCACCCGGCCGCTCCCGACCTGTTCGCGGATCTCAGCGATCTTCTGGTCGCGATAGGCCGCCATCGACCATT
>DATHBY010000420.1:0-4648 GCA_035295885.1 Allosphingosinicella sp. | reverse complement strand
GACGAAGCGGGGCTGGAAAAGCTCGGCGCCTCGCCGCTGGCCGCCGACCTCGCCGCCGTCAAGGCGACCGCCTCGAAGAGCGAAATGGCGCGGCTGATGGGAGCCACGACCGGGGCCTTCGGTTCAAGCTTCTTCACTTTCGGGGTAAGCGCGGATCCGAAGGGCACCGACCTCTACACGCCCGGAATCGGAATTGGCGGGCTCGGCCTGCCGGACCGGGATTACTACCTCACCGACCAGTTCAAGGCTCAGCGCGAGGCTTATGCCGGCCATGTCGGACGGACGCTCGAGCTGATCGGTTGGCCCGATGCCGCCGCCGCAGCGCGGACGGTGGTCGCGCTCGAGACCGGGATCGCGGAGGCGAGCTGGTCGCAGACCGAGCAGCGCGATCCGGTGAAGATGTACAAGGAGATGACCCTCCAGGCGCTGCGCGCCCATGCCCCCGATTTCGACTGGACCGCCTTCCTTGCCGGGGTGGGCGCTCCGCCGGCCGAGCGCCTGATCGTGACTCAGGGCACGGCGGTGCCGAAGGTCGCCAAAATCTTCGCTGAGGCTCCGCTCGACTCGCTCAAGGCCTGGCAGGCCTTCCACGTCGCCAACGACGCCGCGCCTTATCTGTCGAAGCGTTTCGTCGACAACAAGTTCGCCTTCACCCGAGCGATCAGCGGCCAGCAGCAGAACCGACCGCGCTGGGAGCGGGGCGTGCAATTGGTCAACGGCGTGCTGGGCGAGGTGCTCGGCAAGGAATATGTCTCCCGCCACTTCCCGGCGTCGTCCAAGGCGAAGATGGAGGAGATGGTCCGCAACCTGCACTCGGCGATGCGGGCGCGGATCGAGCGCGCCGCGTGGATGAGCTCGGAAACGCGCGCCGCCGCCCTCGACAAGCTCGCGAAGCAGCGGGTGAAGGTGGGCTATCCCAGCAAGTGGCGCGACTATTCCGGGCTCGAGCTCAGGCCGGACGATCTCTACGGCAACGTCAAGCGCGCCGGCGCCTTCATCACTCGCTACTATTTCAACCGGATCGGCAAGCTCGTCGACAAGGAGGAGTGGATGATGACTCCCCAGACGGTGAACGCCTATTTCAACGCGCTAGGCAACGAGATCGTCTTCCCGGCCGCGATGCTCCAGGCGCCGAGGTTCGATCCGAAGGCCGACCCGGCTGTCAATTACGGTGCGATCGGGGCTGTGATCGGTCACGAAATCAGTCATGGGTTCGACGATCAGGGCCGGCAGTTCGACGAGGCCGGACGCCTTCGCGACTGGTGGAAGCCGCAGGATGCGGCCCGCTTCATCGCCGAGGCGGGCAGGCTAGCCGACCAGTACGGCGCCTATGAAGGCGCTCCCGGAATGAAGGTGAACGGCAAGCTGACGCTGGGCGAGAATATCGGCGACCAGGGCGGAGTGCGTATCGCGCTCGATGCCTATCACGCGTCGCTGAAGGGGAAGAAGGCGCCGAAGCTCGACGGCCTGACGGGCGACCAGCGCTTCTTCCTGGCCTGGGCCCAGGGCTGGCGGGGCAAGGTCAGGGACGAGCTGATGCGGATGATCCTCGTGTCCGATCCGCATTCGCCCTACCGCTGGAGAGTGGACGGCACCTTGAGGAACATCGACGAATGGTATTCGGCGTTCGACGTCAAGCCGGGCGACAGGCTCTATCTGGCGCCGAAGGATCGGGTTCGGGTCTGGTAGCGCGGCGGCTGGACATCCCGGCGGCAGCGGGACAAGGGGAGGGGCCCTTGCCGCCGGAGTAGCCGATGCGTCTCGCCCCAGTCCTCGCCCTCGCCCTTGCCGCCTGCGCGACCGTCCCGCCGCCCACCCCGGCCGAGCGGGCGGAGCATTGGTGGGCCGATGTCTCGACCCTCGCCGCCGACGACATGGAAGGCCGGTTGACCGGGACGGCGGGCTATCAGCGCGCCGCCGATTATGTGGTGTCGAAGCTGAGGGAGATCGGCCTCCAGCCGGCGGGAACGGACGGCTTCTTCCAGCCGGTGGCATTCGAGGAGCAGTTCGTCGACGCGGCCGCATCGAGCGCGGCGCTGGTCGCCGGGGGACGCTCGACGGCGCTTTCCATCCCCGGCGACATCATCATCGGCCGCGGCGACGGGCGCCGCCCGGAACGGATCGAGGCGCCCCTGATCTTCGTCGGCTATGGTCTGCACATGCCCGAGGCCGGGCATGACGATTTCGCCGGGGTCGACCTCAAGGGGAAGATCGCGGTGGTCGTCAGCGGCGGCCCCGCCGATGTCTCGGGAGCGCTCAAGGCCCACGCCCGGCGCGACCGGGCGCGGCTGCTCTCCGAAAGAGGGGCTGCCGGCCTGCTGTCGCTGACAACGGCGAAGGCGGTGGAGGTGCCCTGGGCCCGATCGATGGCGCAGGCGGGCCAGTCCGGAATGTATTTCGCCGACCCGGCCCTAAGGGACGTGAAGGCGGAGTTCTTCAGCGCCAGCTTCAACACCGACGCGAGCGAAAAGCTCTTCGCCGGCTCCGGCCGCACCTTCGCCGAAATCTCCGCCCTCGCCGACGCCTCGAAGCCGCTTCCCAAATTCGACATGAGGCAGTCACTTCGGGCGAGCGTGGCGACGCGCCACCGGCCGGTCACCTCGTCCAACGTCATGGCGCGGCTGCCGGGAAGCGATCCTCGGCTCAAGGCGGAGCATGTCGTCTTCTCTGCCCATCTCGACCATCTCGGGATCAGCACCCCGATCGACGGCGACGGGCTCTACAACGGCGCCATGGACAATGCCGCGGGAGTCGCCGGGCTTCTCGACATCGCCCGCAGCTACAAGGCTCGGCGGCTGAAGCCGAAGCGCTCGATGCTGTTCGTCTTCGTGACCGCCGAGGAGAAGGGGCTGCTCGGCTCGCGCTATTTCGCGCTTCGGCCGACGGTGCCGAAGCGCTCGATCGTCGCCAATATGAATTTCGACATGGCTCTTCCGATCTTTCCGCTGAAGAGCGTGATCGCGCTCGGATCGGAGGAGAGCAGCCTCGGCGCAGTGGCGGCGGCGGTGGGACAGTCGATGGGGCTGCCTCTGGTGCCCGATCCCTTCCCCGACCGGAACGCCTTCGTCCGTTCGGACCAGTACAGCTTCATCCGCGAGGGCGTGCCGGCGCTCGCCTTCAAGTTCGGCTTCGGCAAGGACGATCCCGAAGCCGAGGTGGAGCGGCAGTGGCGCTCGACCCGCTACCACGCGCCTTCGGACGATCTCTCCCAACCGGTGGCCAGGGAGGATGCGATCCGGCTTCACGATTTCGTCGGCGAGCTGGCGCTTCGAGTGGCCAACGCGCCGGAGCGCCCGGCCTGGGGCGGCCAGAGCTTCTTCCGCCGGTTCGCGCAATGAGGGCTTTCGCGGCGCTCCTGCTGATGCTCGCCGCTCCGGTGGCGGCGCAGAGAGCTGCGCCGCTGCTGACCGCCCCCGAGACCGAGGCCCTCGCTGCGGAAATTTCGGGCGCCTCGGCGAAGCGCACGGTGCGGGCGCTATCGCTCCACCACCGGATGCGCGGCTCGGAAGGCTATCGCGCCTCGGCCGAGCTGATCCGGGACCGGCTGCGCGGATATGGGCTGGGGGAGGTGGACATCGTGTCGCTGCCGGCGGACGGGAAGATATTCTACGGCACCCAGCGCTCGCGCCCAGCGTGGAATGCGAGCTTCGCGGAGCTCTGGGAGCAACGCCAGGAAAGCGGGCGGTGGCGCGACTCCGAGCGGGTCGCCTCCTGGGCGGACCAGCCGATCAGCCTCGCTCAGGACAGCGTCAGCGGCCGTGCCGAGGCGGAGCTGGTCGATGCCGGCACCGGCAGCTCGGCGGCCGATTACGCAGGCAAGGAGGTTCGCGGGAAGCTCGTCCTCGTCTCCGGCCAGCCGGAAGCGGCGGCGAAGCTGGCGGTCACCGAGCGCGGCGCAGCCGGAATCGTCTCCTGGGCCCAGAACCAGCGCTCGGCCTGGTGGGGCGAGGACGAGAGCCTGGTCCGCTGGGGCCATCTCAGCACCTGGGAGGATCCGACCTTCGCCTTCATGGTCTCTCCCGCGCGGGCCCGCGCCTGGCAGGCGCGGCTGGCAAAGGGGGAGATCGTCCGGCTGCGCGCCGAGGTGAAGGCGGGGCGCACGGCCGGAGCCTATCTCATTCCCACCGCCGTCATTCCCGGCCGGGACCGGTCGAAGGAGATCCTCTTCTCCTGCCACCTCGACCATCCCTCGCCGGGCGCGAACGACAATGCCAGCGGCTGCTCGGGAATCCTCGAGATCGCCCGCACCTTCCAGCGGCTGATCGCCGAGGGGCGCCTCCCTAAGCCGCAGCGGACCTTGCGCTTCATCTGGCCGTGCGAGATCGAGTGCACGATCGCACTGCTCAACGCGCGTCCGGAATATGGCCGGCGGACCCTGGCGACGATCCACCTCGACATGATCGGCGGCAACACCGACATCACCAAGGGGACGCTCGGGGTCGAGGGGTCGCCGCCGAGCCTTCCGAGCTTCGTCTCCGACGTCGGCTTCGCGATGGCGCGGTGGGTCGACGCTCACGCCTCACGCTACGCCGAGCGCGGCGAGGCGGCCTTCCCGCTGCTCGATCCGGAAGGGACGAAGAACCCGCTCCGCGCCCGGATCGGCGGCTTCTCGGAGGGCTCGGACCACCAGGTCTGGAGCGAGGGCAGC
>DATHBY010000419.1:0-1891 GCA_035295885.1 Allosphingosinicella sp. | reverse complement strand
CTCAAAGAACCGAGTAAAAATGGCTACCGCACCGATGCCCGAACCGACCGCCGCTTCCTCCTCCTTCGTCAATATAGGCGAGCGGACCAACGTCACCGGCTCGGCCCGATTCAAGAAGCTGGTCATGGCCGGCGACTATGCCGCGGCGGTCGAGGTCGCCCGGCAGCAGGTGGAGAACGGGGCGCAGGTCATCGACGTCAACATGGACGAGGGCCTGCTCGACGCCGAATATGCGATGACGACCTTCCTCAAGCTGATCGCCGCCGAGCCCGATATCGCCCGGGTGCCGGTGATGATCGACAGCTCGAAATGGACGGTGATCGAGGCGGGCCTGAAATGCGTGTCGGGCAAGCCGATCGTCAATTCGATCAGCATGAAGGAAGGCGAGGAGGAGTTCCTCAACCACGCCCGCAAGGTCCGCGATTACGGCGCCGCCGTCGTCGTCATGGCCTTCGACGAGGTCGGCCAGGCCGACACTTGTGCGCGCAAGGTCGAGATCTGCGAGCGAGCCTATAAGCTGCTCGTCGCCGAGGGCTTCCCGCCCGAGGACATCATCTTCGATCCCAACATCTTCGCGATTGCCACCGGGATCGAGGAGCATCGCCGTTACGCCCTGGACTTCATCGCGGCGTGCCGGGAGATCAAGGCGCGCTGCCCGCACGTCCATATCTCCGGCGGCCTCTCCAACCTCAGCTTCTCCTTCCGGGGCAACGAGCCGGTGCGCCGCGCCATGCACTCGGTCTTCCTCTATCACGCCATTCCCGCCGGGCTGGACATGGCGATCGTCAACGCCGGCCAGCTCGACGTCTACGACACGATCGACCCGGAACTTCGCGACGCCTGCGAGGACGTCATCCTCGACCGGCGAGACGACGCCACCGAGCGGCTCGTCACTCTGGCCGAGAAGTTCCTCGGCTCCGACCCGGTTCGCGAGAAGGCCGAGGCCGAATGGCGCGGCTGGGACGTCGGCAAGAGGCTCGAGCACGCTCTCGTCAAGGGCATCGACGCCTATGTCGTCGACGACACGGAGGAAGCGCGCCAGTCCGCCGAGCGGCCGATCCACGTCATCGAGGGGCCGCTGATGGACGGGATGAACGTCGTCGGCGACCTGTTCGGCTCGGGCAAGATGTTCCTCCCCCAGGTCGTCAAGTCGGCGCGCGTGATGAAGAAGGCGGTCGCCCACCTCATCCCCTATATCGAGGCCGAGAAGGAGCTGACCGGAGCCACCCAGGGCAAGGGCCGGATCGTGATGGCGACGGTGAAAGGCGACGTCCACGACATCGGCAAGAACATCGTCGGCGTCGTCCTCCAGTGCAACGGCTTCGAGGTGATCGACCTCGGGGTGATGGTGCCCTGGGCGGACATCCTCAGGGCGGCGAATGAGAACAATGCCGACATGATCGGCCTCTCGGGCCTGATCACCCCCTCGCTCGACGAGATGGTGACGGTGGCCGGCGAGATGCAGCGCGCCGGGATGACCCTGCCGCTGCTGATCGGGGGCGCCACCACCAGCAAGGTCCACACCGCGATCCGGATCGACCCGGCTTACGAAGGACCCGTGATCCACGTCCTCGACGCCAGCCGCGCCGTCGGGGTCGCCTCCTCGCTCGTCTCGGAAACCCAGTGCGAGCCGCTGATCGCGAAGACGGCCGAGGATTACGAAACCGTCCGCCAGACCCGGGCCGGCCGCACCCACAGCGACCTCGCCGCCCTCGAGGAAGCCCGCTCCAACGCCTTCCCCTACGACCCGGCCGGAAAGCCGCCTCCGCCGCAGCGTCCCGGAATTCACCAGTTCGGCGAATGGCCGCTCCGCGACCTTCGAGCGTCGATCGACTGGACCCCCTTCTTCCGAGCCTGGGAGCTGGCCGGCAATTATCCTGCGATCCTCACC
>DATHBY010000418.1:0-6173 GCA_035295885.1 Allosphingosinicella sp. | reverse complement strand
CATGACGAACGATCCGGGGACCCGCTTCGCCACCGCCGACCGCTCGACGATCGGGGCGGCGCCGGCGCCGGGGCAGGAGCAGGAGCAGGAGCAGGAGCAGGAGCGGGCAGCGGCCCAGGCTCCGCCACTGCCCGGTGACGGCAACCCGGCCGTCGCGCCGGCCCAGGGTCCGGGCACGACGGCGGTGGCGGCGCGGCCGTCCAGGGAAGAAAATGAAGAGCGCTGGCTCGAGGCGATCGCCTATGCGCTGCTGGCGCTCGCCGGAGTCGGAGCGATCGGAGTGCTGATGCTGTGGCGGGCGGTGCGCGAGCTTCGGCGGATCGCCGGCAGTCGGGAGGTCAGCCGCTGACGGCGGCCAGGATCTTGCGCGGGTGGAAGAGTCCGAGATCCTCGGCGAAGAAGCGTTCGAGCAGTGCCGCGTCGAGGTCGTACAGGCCGGCCAGCGCCGGCGAACCTCTGTCGAGCAGGAGCCGGTTGACGCTGCGATGGAATTCGCGCCGTTTCCACAGCGCCGCGGCTTCCGCTTCGAACAGATCGTGAAGCGTGGCGCCGGAGAAGTCGTTCTGACGGGCGAGGGTGAGGGCGGTGCGCAGGCCGTCGGGCAGGGCCGAGCCGGTGAACGGGTGCGAGAATCCGCCGCGCGCTCCGAGCTTCGCCACCCGCGCTCCGCCGATCCGCCAATAGGCCGCGAAGTCGCCGCCGAGCGGGATCGGCCGCGAGGACGATTCCGCCTTGCGAGGCTCGCCGTCGCGCCAGCCGCGCCGGCCGACATATTCCTCGATCCTCGACGTCCCGTCGGCGCCGCCTTCCGGGCTGCGCGAATAATCGATCCGCTCGATCCGAAGGGTGTGCTCGTCCAGCGGCACGCAGGTGAAATGGCCGCAGCCGCCCGTTTCGAGCGTCATGTCGGCAAGCACCGGAAGGTCGACCCGGTGCGGATCGGCGAAGCGGCAGGTGCGGGCGGTCCGGTGGCGCCAGGCGATCTCCAGGGTTGTCTGCTGCGCCCAGCCGCGGGCGTCGATCGCGCCGGTGCCGGCGATCGTCTCGCCCCCCGGCAGGAGCAGGCTGTCGTCGCGTATGGCCACCACCTTGGCGTTGCGGGCGCATCGGTCCGGCAGAGCGTCGGCGACGACGTCGTGGATCGCCTCGGTCGTGACGAGGTGGCTGCCGAGCTTGAGCTTGCGGCTGCGCGACGGGAGGGCGACGTAGCAGGCATCCCAGCTCCTGGCGATCACCGGCCCGAGCAGCTTGCGCTCCTCCGCGGCGAGGCCGGCATCGAGCACGAGCATCGCGCTGCCGCCGCCGAACCGCACCTCCTCGCCGACCAGAACCATCGCCGACTCGGGCCTCAGCCGAGCCATGGCGAGGGCCGCGAAGCACCCCGCGACTCCCCCGCCCGCGATCAGCAGCCCGCAATTTTTGCCCCTGCGCATCCGTGCCTGTTTATAGCCCGCGCCGCCCGGAGGCCATGCCCGCGTGACCCGGAAGGCCCGAAAGGCCCAGAACGGCACGTTTTTTCCGTAACGCTGACGGAATCGCTGAGTTACAATGGCTCCGTTGGGGCAACAGGAGGGACATCGATGACCGTGACCACTTTCTGGCGGGCCGCCGCCTTGGCCCTGCCGCTTCTGGCCGCCGCTCCGGCACTGGCCCAGGAGACCGAGGAGGAGGAGGGCTGGCCGGACGATCCCAACAGCCTCACCATCGGCCTCGGGGGCGCCTACATCCCCTCCTACGAAGGCTCCGACGATTATGTCCTGACTCCGGTCGGCCTAGCCTTCGGCAAGGTCGCCGGGTTCGGCTTCGCCACCCGCGGAACCGCCCTTTACCTCGACCTCATCCCGGACAAGTCCGACGCTCCGGTCGCTTTCGATTTCGGCCCGCTCGCCAACCTCCGCCTCGACCGGACCAACCGGATCAAGGATCCGCGGGTCCGAGCCCTCGGCGAGCTCGACACCGCCATCGAGCTCGGCGCCTGGGCCGGCGTAAGGAAGAAAGGGGTCCTCCACAAATATGACAGCGTCGGCGTTCGCGTCGCCTGGCAGAAGGACGTCACCGACACCCACGAAAGCTCTATCATCACCCCGGCCATCGAATATTCCTCGCCGCTGAGCACCAGGACCCTCGCCAGCTTCAGCCTGCAGGCCGAGCGAGTCGGCGACGGCTATGCCCGCACCTATTTCTCGGTGACCCCGGCCGGCGCCGCGGCGAGCGGCCTTGCCGCCTACAATGCCGACGGCGGCTGGAAGAGCTGGCGGACGACCCTGCTGCTCGGCCAGGCGCTGACCGGCGACCTCAGGAATCCCAAGCTCTCCCTGTTCGGCGGGGTCGGCTATTCGAGGCTGCTGGGCGATTTCGCCCGAAGCCCGATCGTCCGCGTCGCCGGCGACCGCGACCAGTATTTCGCGACTCTCGGCCTGGCCTACTCGTTCTGAATTGTCCTCCGCGTCTGGCGATGGGGAGGATCAAGCATGGTGACACATCCGGAACTACCAGCAATAGTCGAGCGCTGTAGGGGCAACAGCAAAGAACGGAGCCCGAGATGAGAGGATATGCCGGGCTCGCCGTGATGGGGATGATGCTGGTCCTGGCTTCGCCGGCGGCGGCGCGGGACCGGTCCAAGGAGGGCGGCGACGCCAAGAGTTTCGATACCGCGCCGGCGGCGAACCGTCCGGACCCCCTCGTTCCGCAGAGCGTCACGCTCGATCGCAGGGACTTGCTTCCGGCGGAGGACCCCTCGGCGCCGCGCCTGTTCGGAAGCCTGCCTGTGGCCGACAATATCGCGCTCGGCGTCGGCCTCTTCTCCGTCGTCGGCACCACCGAGAAAGAGCAGATGCGCCGCCGCATGGACCCCGCCCGCGATTTCCGCCGTTCCGACACCCGCGTCGCCGCGGTCGGGATGAGCCTGCGCTTCTGACGAGACGGCGCACCTTCTCGTCACCCCGGCGAACGTCGGGGCCTGGTCGAGTCCTGCCGTGACTTGTTGACCCGGAGGTCCCGGCTTGCGCCGGGATGACGGCGATGCGCTTTCCGCTTTTCCAACCCCACCATTCCGCGCTAAGAACATGGCGTGAACGAGGCGGGCCAGGCTGCGGCGATCCGCAAGATCATCCATGTCGACATGGACGCCTTCTACGCGTCGGTCGAACAGCGCGACGATCCGGAGCTCAGGGGTAAGCCGCTCGCCGTCGGCGGCGGAGTCCGCGGGGTCGTCGCTGCGGCGAGCTACGAGGCGCGAAAATGGGGCGTGCGCTCCGCCATGCCCGCCGTCACCGCCAGGCGACTCTGCCCGGAGCTGATCTTCGTCAAGCCCCGCTTCGAGGCCTATCGGGCCGTCTCGGAGCAGATCCGCTCCATCTTTCTCGACTACACTCCGCATGTCGAGCCGCTCTCGCTCGACGAGGCCTATCTCGACGTCACCGAGGATTTGAAGGGCATCGGAGTCGCCACCCTTATCGCCGAGGAGACACGCGCCCGAATCCGGGCGGACACGGGCCTCACGGCCTCGGCCGGGGTCAGCTACAACAAGTTCCTCGCCAAGCTGGCTTCCGACCAGAACAAGCCCGACGGCCTTTGCGTCGTCACCCCCGCCCGCGGCCCCGCGTTCGTCGAGGGGCTGCCGGTCAAGCGCTTCCACGGCGTCGGCCCGAAGACGGCCGAGAAGATGGCGCGGCTCGGAATCGAGACCGGCGCGGACCTGAAGGCCCGAAGCCTAGACTTCCTCGCCGCCCATTTCGGATCGAGCGCCCGATATTATCACGACCTCGCCCGCGGCATCTGCCACCGCCAGGTCAGGGCCGACCGGCCCTACAAGTCGGTCAGCGCCGAGGACACTTTCCTCACCGACCTCGCCGAGGGGGAAGCCCTGCTTGCCGAGCTGGAGCGGATCGGCCGCCACGTCTGGAAGCGCATAGCGGCGAAGGGGCTGTTCGGCCGGACCGTGAACCTCAAGGTCAAATATGCCGATTTCCAGATCGTCACCCGCGCCCGCTCGCTCGACCGGCCGGTAAGCGGCGAGACCGAGTTCCTGGCGATGGGCGCCGAGCTGCTGCGCGGCCTCCTCCCGCCGGTGAAGAGCATCCGGTTGCTCGGCCTCGGCCTCTCCAGCCTGGGCGAGGAGGAGCGGCGGGCGCCGCGACCGCTCGAGCTGGAGCTCCCGTTGGTGTGAACGTGACCCCTCTCCCTGCAGGGGAGAGGGACAGGCGAGCGAAGCTCGCCAGGGTAAGGGCACAACCTCGCCATTGCCCCTTACCCTCCCGCCCTCTCCCTGCAGGTAGAGGGGGATTTACAGCCCAGTTCTCTCCAGGATCGCCGCGTTCACCTTGTCCACATCGAACTTCTCCCGAACGAGCCGAAGCGACGCTTCCCCCATCGTCTGCGCCAGCGCCGGCTCATCGACGAAGCGCCGCATCGCCGCATAAAGCGCGTCCGAATCGCCCACCGGGATCAGGAACCCGTTCTGCCCGTCGAGGACGGTGCCGCGGCAGCCCGGTGCGTCGGTGGTGATGACCGCTCGGCCGGTCGCCATCGCTTCGAGCACGGTGCGCGGGGTGCCTTCGCGGTAGGAGGGGAGCACGTAGACGCTCGACCCGGCGAGGGCCGGACGGACGTCGGCGAGGTGGCCGAGATCCTCCACGCCGCTCGCCAGGATCGAGTCGAGCTCGGCGCGGCTGATCGAATCCGGGGATTCGTCCAGCCATCCGGCGAGCCTGATCCGCACCTTCGGGAATTCGGCCTTGAGCCGGGCCGCGGCGGCGCCGAACTCGACTATCCCCTTGTCGCGGAGGAAGCGAGCGATCATCAGGAAGGAGATTTCGTCCGGCAACGGCTGCGGCTCGAAATGATCGAGATCGACGCCCGAACCGTTGACGACGAGGCTCGGCCTGGCGGCCGGAAGCAGCCGAAGGCGGCGGAAGTCGCTCCGGTCGTCCTCGTTCTGGAAGATGACGAGCTGCGACGCCGCCAGCGCCCGGCGGTACATCAGCATTGCGGCGAGTCGGATCGCGACCCGCTTGGGACGAAGCCCGCCGAGGAACGGATAGCCCATGCCGGTGATCATCGCCGCGAAGCAGGGCACGCCCGCGGCCCGCGCCGCCGCGGCCCCCAGCACGACCGGCTTGATCGTGTAGGCGATCATCACGTCCGGGGCGAGACTCCGAACCAGCGCGTGCAGCTGCCGGCCGCTGCGCCAGGTCGCGAGCGGATTGAGGCTGGACCTGCCCAGAACCACCGGCACCGGAGTCGCTCCGATCGCGCACAGCTTCGCCGCGATTTCGGAATCGATGTCGGGTGCGGCCGCGAAGACTTCGTGCCCGCGATCCGCCATCGCCGCGATGAGCCGGCCTCGGAAATTGATCAGCGAGGGAGCATAGGAGCCGAGCAGAAGCACTTTGCGCCGGCTTCGGCCCTCAGCCGTCGGCGTGGTCCTCATCCTATTCCCCCTCGCCCTGCTGCCTCGCCCCCCAGGGGCCGTGCCGCGCAGTCCACTAAAGCAGCTCGAACTCGCGCGCGCGCACCACGATCTCGTCCTGCCGGAAGCGCCGCTCGAGTTCGGTGCGATAGCCGCGCCACCAGCCGCGGTCGAGCCAATCGGACATCACCTCGAATATGATTATGTCGTCGCGGGTCGTCGAATCGCTCTGGCCCTCCTTCCACAGCCCTTCGGCGGGGTTTCGGGTGAAGGCGGTGACTCCGCCGAAATGCTCGACCAGCTCGTCGCGCACCTTCGCGTGGAGGTCCGGCGCGAAGCGTTTTCCCTCATTGTCGGACAATGGGAGCAGGATCTCGATGAGGTGCACGAAGTAGCGAACGCCCGCTCCTGCCGCTTGTTCATCCGCTGATCCCGATCATTAACCCAGGTTCAGACTCGGTTCGGCGCGGCGGTCCCATCGTCCGGTCGCTTATGCCCGCCCGGCGGGCGCTTCGGCCGGAACGCAGCCGTCCGCGGACCATTGAGCGGGCAACGAAACACGGACATTTCGAAAGCCAGGGACGGCGGGATCCGCGATCCCGTTCCCGGCTCCGGCCGCTCCGCCTTCTGCGCTTCGGCGCCACCGCCCGGGGCCGGACCGGAGAGGAAGCTCGGGCAGCGAGAGGTTCGACGAAAGCGACAAGAGCCGCTTCTGACTTCTAGTGCGCGTACCGGAAAGGGCGGTCCCTCGGGGCCGCCCTTT
>DATHBY010000417.1:0-3716 GCA_035295885.1 Allosphingosinicella sp. | reverse complement strand
ATGTTCCTGTGGACGGTGCTGGCCCTGGCCGCTTCGGCCTTCGCGTGGATGGTCTATCGGCGAATCCGCGACGGCGAGTGGCGGCTCCCGCGCCGCCGCCGGGCCGAGCAGGTCGAGGCGGAGGCGGAGGAAGAGGCCTGGGCGCCCGAGGCCGCACCGGCGCGCTCCTGGCTTCGCGAGGCGGATGCGCTTGCCGCGCAGGGCCGCTACGCCGAAGCCGTTCACCACCTCCTCTTCCGCTCGATCGAGGATATCGGCCGCCGCCGGCCGCGTCTCGTCCGGCCGGCCCTTACCAGCCGGGAGCTCGCCGCCGCCGAGGCGCTGCCCGTGCCGGCGCGAAGCCTGTTCTCCCGAATCGCCGGCCTCGTCGAGCGGAGCCTGTTCGGCGGCCGCGCCGTCGGGGCCGACGACTGGACGGAGGCGCGCGCCGCTTATGCGGATCTCGTCACTCCGGGGGCCTGGCGGGGATGAGCGACCTCGCCACCGGGTCCGGGGCTCGTTCGGAAGGGGCGTTCCGGCCGGCGACGATCATTGCGATCGTTGCGGTCGGAATCCTCGCTTTCGCCGGAATGCTGATCCTCGGCGCCTACGCTCCCGACCTGCGCTCGGGCCGCGACGGCGGCACCCACGCTTTGTCCAATGCGGCGACCGGCTTCAGCGGCATCGTCCGTCTCGCCGGAGCGACCGGCCGCAATCCCATCGTCGTTCGCAACGAGAATTTGCTCGATAGCAAGGATCTCGTCGTCCTCACTCCCCCGACGGGTGCGAAGGACATGACCGAAATCCTCGTCCGGCGGGCCGGCAAGGTGACGCTGGTGGTGATGCCGAAGTGGCAGACCGTCGCCGATCCCGACCGTGCCGGCTGGGTGCGGGCCGAGGGGCTGAGGCCGCCATGGGATCCCGAGAGGACGCTCGCCCCCGACTACCCGCTGGGCGTGGAGCGCCATCGCAGCGGCGGCGCCGCCCTCCGGACGCTTCCCCGGAACGCTCCGCCGGAGCTGCAATTCACCGCTCCGGGCCCTCTGCAGACGGTCGGCGGCGCGGGCCTGAAGCCGATCGTGACCGACCGCTCCGGCCGGCCCGTCCTGGCCCAGCTCGGCGACGAGCCCTTATACCTGCTCTCCGATCCCGACCTGCTGTCGAACCGGGGCATGGCCAACCGGCGCCAGGCGGCGGCGGCTCTGGCAATGCTCGATTTCCTCAACTCAACCGGTGCGAAGTCGATCCTGTTCGACGTGACCCTGAACGGACTCGGCCAGACCCGGAGCCCGCTTCGCCTGATGTTCGACCCGCCCTTCCTGGCGGCGACCCTGGCGATCGCTGCGGCCCTGCTGCTCGCCGGCCTCCAGGCGATCGCGCGCTTCGGCCCGGCGCGCCGTCCGGAGCGGGCGATCGCCTTCGGCAAGGCGGCGCTGATCGACAATGCCGCGGCCCTCGTCCGTCAGGCTCGGCGCGAGGCCGCGCTCGGCGGGCGTTATGCCGAGATGATCCGCGAGAAAGCGGTGGCGGCGTTCGCGGTGCCGGCCAGGCTGCGCGACGTCGCGGTCGACGATTATCTGGACAGGCTCGACGGGAGCGGACGATTCTCGGCGCTCGCCTCGGCCGCGGCCGGGGCGCGCGGCCGGGAAGAGCTGCTCGCGGCGGCCCAGGCGCTGCATCAATGGCAATGGGAGAAAAAAGGGTGAGCGCAGCGGAAGTTCAGGCACTGGGGGCGACGATCCGCGGCGAGGTGGCGAAGGCCGTGGTGGGGCAGGAGGCGACCGTCGATCTGATGCTCGTCGCCCTGTTCGCCGGCGGCCATATCCTGCTCGAAGGACCGCCGGGCACTGCGAAGACCCTGATCGCGCACAGCTTCGCCCGAGCGATCGGGCTCGAATTCGGCCGGATCCAGTTCACACCGGATCTGATGCCGGGCGACATCATCGGCGCCAATCTGTTCAACTTCCAGACATCGACCTTCACCCTCACCCGCGGCCCGATCTTCACCGAGTTGCTCCTCGCCGACGAGATCAACCGCACCCCGCCCAAGACCCAGGCCGCGCTGCTCGAGGCGATGCAGGAGCGCACAGTCACCATCGACGGCGAGAGCCTGCCGCTCAGCGAGCGCTTCATGGTGGTGGCGACCCAGAATCCGATCGAGCAGCAGGGCGTCTACCCCCTCCCCGAGGCGCAGCTCGACCGCTTCCTGTTCAAGCAGACCGTCGATTACCCTTCCGCGGAGGAGGAAAGGCGGATCATCGCCACCCACGGCGCCCGGCAGGCGGTGATGGAGCCGGAGCAATGGGGGGTGGAGCGCAAGGCGGATGCCGCGGCGATCGGCGCCGCTCTGGTCACCGTCGGCGCGGTCAGGCTGGTCGACGAGGTGATCGACTATATCGCCGCGCTGATCAGGGGCACCCGCGACGTCGCCGACCTGGAGACCGGCGCAAGCCCACGCGCCGGCGCAATGCTCGCCGGAGCCGCCCGGGCCCGGGCGGCGCTCGACGGCCGCGACTTCGTCATCCCCGACGACGTCAAGACATTGGCGCCCGCACTGCTCCGCCACCGGCTGATCCTCTCGCCCGCCGCCGAGATCAACGGGCGGGTGGTGGAGGACGTGGTCACCGACATCATCGAGACGATCGAGGCGCCGCGTTGATCTATCCTACCCGAGCGGCGGTGCTGGCGGCCGCGGCCGGCGTGCCTTTCACTTTGGTCGTCGCCGCGGTCATGCCGGAGCGTTGGTATGTCGGCATGGCCTGGCCGGTGGCGGTGCTGCTGCTGGCCCTGGCCGACGCCCTTGCCGCCGCCCGCGACGGCGGCGCCAGGCTGGACGTGCCCGCCAGCGCCTCGGTCGGCGAGACCGTCGAGGCGGTCGCGACCGTCACCCTCCGGGGGCGCCGCTCTCCCGCGAGGGCCGAGATAGCGGTGGCGGCCAACGCGCTCGTCGAGATCGAGGATGACGGGCGGCTGTGGATCGACCTCGACGAGGGCAGGGGCGCGGCGCTGCTGCCGATGGTCATGGCACGGCGCGGCGCCGGCCGGCTCGAGCATCTGTGGCTGCGCTGGCGAGGGCCGCTCGGCCTCGCCTGGCGGCAAAGGCGGATCGATCTCGACTCCACCATCCTGATACTGCCCGACGTCCGTCCCGTGCGCGAGCGCGGTGCGAAGGTCTTCCAGCGGCACGCCCTTCAGGGCCTCATCGCCCAGATCAACAGGGGCGAGGGCACCGATTTCGACGCCCTCGTCGAATATCGCTCGGGCATGGACCGCCGGGCGATCGACTGGAAGCAGTCGGCCCGGCACCGCAAGCTGCACGCCAAGGAATTCCGGAGCGAGCGCAACAACCAGATCGTCTTCGCCATCGACGGCGGCCGCCAGATGTCCGAGCCGGTCGCCGGGCTGCCGAGGGTGGACCGGGCGGTCGCGGCGATGCTTCTCACCGGCTGGGTCGCTCTCAAGCTCGGCGACCGGGTGGCGCTCCACGCCTTCGATTCGAGGCCCCGGATCGCCAGCGGGCTGATCTCGGGCTCGGCCGCCTTTCCCGAGCTTCAGCGCCTGGCGGCGAATATCGATTACAGCGGCGAGGAGACCAACTACACCTTCGCCCTGACCACGCTCTCGACCCGCCTGACCCGGCGATCGATGATCGTCCTGTTCACCGAGTTCACCGATCTCACCTCGGCCGACTTCATGGTCCGGGCCGCCCGCCGGATGGTCGAGACCCACCTGCTGCT
>DATHBY010000416.1:0-6011 GCA_035295885.1 Allosphingosinicella sp. | reverse complement strand
CCGGGGTCCACCTTTTTCTCAACCCCGGTGGAGGAAGAAGGTGGATGCCGGATCAAGTCCGGCGTGACGAATGCCTCGCTTCCATCACAATAGGAGAAACTCTACCCCACCCAGTCCTCCATCCCGCCCGAATCGCTGACCTTGTAGGGCAGCCCCCGCCGGTTCAGGAACAGCCGCTCCATCTCGGCCCGAGTGAATGGCCTCGACCCCAGCCGCCCGAACACCGCGATCTGCCCGCCCGTCTCGTCCACCGCCCGGTCGCGGTCCAGCCCCTTGGACAAAGCCAGGGCCTGGCGGGGGGTCTTCGCCCAGGCGATCAGCTCGGGCTTCGGCGCGGGGGAGAAGCCGTAGAAATTGGGCTGGGTGTCGGGGCTGGTGAGCTGGAGCACCTTGAGGCCGGCCCGGCCGTCGGCGACATAGGCGAAGAGCGAGGCGTTGGTGGAGCCGACGATCACGTCCTCGGCGTCGGTCATCTTCCCGCCGAACGTCTCTTTGGCGTAGACGCTCGGGGCCTCGGGCTTGGTCACGTCGACGATCACCAGCCCGTCCCGCTTCGCCGCGACATACGCATAGGTGCGAGCGACATAGACCCGGCGAGCGTCGGCGAGCGGCACCGTGGCCGACGGGATGGGCCGCGGCGCCTCCATCCGGGTCACGTCGAGAAGCTTGAGGCCGTCGGCGTCGGTCACCCACAGATAGCGGAACTGAAGGGCGGAGGCCCGGGCGTCGCGCAACGGCACGGTCGCCGCGTGGCGCGGGCGGAGCGGGTCGTCGAGGTCGATGACGACCAGGCCCGCCGCGGCGGCCACGTAGGCGTAGCGGCCGCCGAGGGTGACGTGCCGAGCTCCGGCCAGCACCCCGCCCTCGTTCCAGGTGACGGCGCGCCTGAGGAAATTGTTGCGCGGCTCGCGGTCGGCGAGGGTCTCGACGTCGACCAGGATCAGGCCCTCCTCGGCGTCGGTGACGACCGCATAGCGGTAGAGCGGGTGGAAGGCCTGTTCCTGGTTCTCGGGACGATCGCGGCGGATGGCCTCGTTGCGGCCGACGCTGATCGGCTGGTTGGTGGGGAGCGCCAGGCAGGTCGCGTTCCTCGTCTTCACCCTCGTGTCGTGGCCGAGCGGCGAGAAGGGGGCGGTGACGATCCGCTCCGACACGCCCTTGTTGCCGACTCCGGCTATGTCATAGACCCTGAAGCCGCCTCTGCCCTCGGCGACGAACATATATTCGCCGCGCTGCTGGAGGCAGCCGACCGTGCCGCCGGTGTCCTGGACGGTGTTGGCGAAGGCCTCGCGCGAGCCCTTGCCGCCGCGGGTCCAGCTGACGAGCTCGAGCCTGTTGCGCCCGACGTGGAGCCGCCACCAGTCCGGGTAGGCGAAGCGCTGGAGGTAGGATCCGATCACGGCCTGCGGCTCCTCCCACTCGGTCACCCGGGTCGCCTGGAAGCCGCCGTCGAGGCCGGTGAAGGCGTGGAGGCCGACGAAATTGACGAAGTTGGTGCCCTGCAGGAGCAGTTGCGCCATGATCGCATTATTGTCGTTCTGTTGCGATAAGTGGCAATCCGTGCACATCTTCGTCTCGGTCCTTCGCACGGTGTGCGGGAAATGCGGAGCGAAGGCCTGGGACGAAAAGCCGGCCGAGCTGATCGGCGGCTGCTGGACGTAGATCCTCTCGCGGTTGATGTTGGTCGAGCTCAGGATCAGCGCCGAGCTCGACCTCACCGGAGCTATGATATTGCCCTTGGTGGTCTGGTGGCGGCCGAGCTGGAACATGTCGTCGCGCGCCACCTGCGGGTTGTAGGTGGCGAAGTTGCGGCTCTCGGCGCCGTCATATTTGTGGCTTTGGGTCTTCCAGTTCGCCTCGATCGGCAAGTGGCAGCCTGCGCAACTGGTGGTCCAGCTCAGATGGCAAGTGAAGCAGGCCATCTCATTCTCTTTGTGGGCCAATTTCTCCGGAGCCACTCCGCTTCCGAAAACATAGCGGCCGCTTTCCGCGCCTTCCCTCGACATCAGCTTCGCCCGGGCCGCCTTGAGGTTGAAGCCCGCGCCCTGCGGGTCGACGCTGTCCCTGACCAGCGAGACTTCCCACTCGAGGTCCGGATCGACGATCGAACGCTGGACCAGCACCCGCCGGCCCTCGTCGTTCACCATCCACTCGAAGCGCCTCCGCCCGTCCTCGTTGCGCAGCAGCGCGAGGTTGGTCCCCCTGGGCGGCGCGGCCGGGCCGGATGTGAGCAGCTTGGGATATTCGGTGGCGGTGCCGTGGCAGTCCTTGCAGCCGATCTCGACCGCGTTCGCCACCTCGCCGTAGATATAGCCGTTGCCGTGATTGTCCTGGGCGAAATGGCAGTCGGCGCACTGCATCCCCTTTTCGGCATGGATGTCCATCATGTGGACGGCCTTGCCCTTCTGCTCGCCCGGCGGGACGAATTCGGGCGCGCCCGCCTTCCGGAACTTCTCCGGATCGCCGGGCGCGACGATCCTGCCCTCGGCATCGAGCAGGTTGCCCTCGCGGTCGCGCTTGTAGACGGCCCGGAAGTTCCAGCCGTGGCCGTGATAGTCGGCGAACTGGGTGTGCTTTGCCTGCGGGTTGACCCGGTCGTAGACGTCCCGAAGGAAGTCGAGATCGCCCCACAGCCCCCGGGTCGCCGCAGCCTCCGGATTGCGGTCCAGGATTTCCAGTGCCTGCGCCGTGCCCGGGTAAATCTGGTTGCGGAGGCTCTTCTCCTCCGCCGCATTCGCCGCCTTGAGCCGGTTCTCGGGTCCCGGCCACATCAGGTCGGCGTCGGCCTCATAGTCCCACATCGTGTAGCCGAGATAGGAGTTCAGGAAGATGTTCGGCTGGTGCATGTGGCAATTCATGCACTGCGCGGTCGGGATGGCTCGGGTGAAGGCGTGGCGGACCGGGTGGCCCTTCTCCTTCAGCGGCCCGTGGGCGGAGTCGGCGGGAGCATGGACGGCTTCCGTCTTGTCCCGGATCGTGGGGTCGACGGTCGCCGTCTGCCCGTCGCGGCCGAACCGGGCGTAGGTCAGGCTGTGCCGAGGCTCGCGGTCGTTGGCGTAGACGACGTGGCAGCCCGCGCAGCCGGAATGGCGATAGTCGCCGGGCTGGTCGTTGGTGCCCATGAACCACATGAAGGGGTCGTTGAGTCGGGTCTTGTGGATGTTGAGCACCGGGATCGCCACCCGCAGGCCGGTGCCGGGGCCGCGGTTAGACTGGCGGATGTCGGGCCGCCCGCTCTCCTCGAGCCGCTGGATCGACCCCGAGGGGGAGGGAAGGCCGATCTCGGGGAATTGGGTGCCGATGGTCCGGCCGCCGCGCTCGAAGACCCGGAAGACGTCGCCGGGCGGGACGACGTGCCAGGTCGGCAGCGGGTAGAGCTCGGCCAGCACTCCGCGCGCCTTCTGCTCCGGCGTGATCGCCCGCGGGTTGGGCGGCGAGACGATCTTCGCGGGCTCGCCGTGGCGGGTGTAGGCTTCGCCGAAGATGTAATTCTTGTAGGGGACGATTCCGTTATTGTAGGCGGCCCCTCCCCACAGCATCGCGCCCGAGGCCATGATCGAGCGCTCGGCCGCCTCGATCACCTCGATATGGCAGGCGCCGCAGCTGTCGCGGGCGACCCGGTAGTCTGACGGGTTGACGAAGCGGACATATTCGGGGCTCTCGCGGTTGAGCAAGGTGTAGCTGCGCTTCGGGTTGGCGCTCGACGGCCAGTGCCAGGCCTTTGGATATCTGGGCAGGACGTGAGCCTTGTCGCGGGCGGCGGCGTAGGCGGGGTCGTCATGCTTGAGCGCGGCATTGCCGATTACCGAGGCATTGCCGCCGTGGCAGTCGACGCAGCCCAGCACCACCGCGGGGCTCGAGTGCATCGTCTTGTTGTCGCTGTCGGTATGGCAGGAAACGCAGCCGGCGCTCTTCGCTTCCGCCGAATCCCATTCCTGGGTGCGCGGCGCGGCGGCGGCCCGGACGAGCGAGTAATCGCGCAGGACCGGCTTCTCGCCCTCGGAGGCGAGGAGGGGCGAAGCGAGGAGCCAGAGCACCATCGTCATTCCGGCGAAAGCCGGAATCCACCTTCCCGTCATCCGGGACCCCGAAGAAGGTGGATGCCGGATCAAGTCCTGCATGACGGGGAGGAGAACAAAGCTCCCCATCAATAGGTCGCGATCGCGTTGAGGAGGACGGAATAGTATCTCTTGTCGCGGTCCGAGTTGAAGAAGAGGTCGCGGAAGCCGGCGCCGGGCTGGAGCAATGCCGCGGAGGCTCGGAAGACGAGGTTCTGGGTCATTTTCGGCCGCCAGATCGCCGCCGCCGAGACGTCCCAGCCGATGTCCCGGGGGATCGAGCCTTCGCCCCGAAGCGCCTGCAGCACCGCCGTCTTGTGGAACCAGAGGTGGTTCACATTGCCGCTCATCCGTATTTGCGGCGTGATGTCGAAATCGGCGCCGGCGCCGAGCAGGATGGTGCCCGGATTGTTGAAGTTGGACTGGCCCTGCTCCTTCGAAGAGCGGAGCGAGTTGAGGATTCCGTTGCGGCCGTTGATCGAGACCGCCCGGCCGCCGCCGGCGAAGGGGATGGTCTGGCGGATCCAGTAGCTGGTGTCGGCGCCGGCGAAGATCGGGTTCTCGAAGATCGCGTCGAAACCGCCTTCATGATCGTCATAGGGCTCGCCGTCGCCGCTGGCGAAGAGGAGCGCGCCGCGGAAGCGGATCCAGTTCAGATCGTAGCTCGGCTCGGCGGCGAGGAAGAAGCTCCGGATCTTGCCGGTCTCGCCGGTGAAGATGTTGTTCCGGTCCCAGCCGAAGGCGCCGTAGGCCGAGGCGGAGAGGTTGATCCGGCCGATCCGCCCGTCGGCGCTGTAGCCGAGATAGGCGACCTCGTAATTGCGGGCGCGCAAATTGCCGATGAGGGCGGGGCGGACTGGGAAGCCGTTGTCGTCCACCTCGATCTCGCCGCGCTCGCGGTTGACGTTGACGGTGAGGCTCGCCTGGCTGGTCAGGCCGACGAAGGGGAAGTCCTGACGATACAGGTTGGCGGCGAGGATCCAGTCCTTGCGCGGCGCCTGCAGCACATTGTTGAGGCCCGAATTGGTGTCCTTCTCGAGCCGCCAGATCGCCATCAGATTATACTGGAAGCGGTTGTTGTTCCGGTTGCCGAACAGGCGCAGCCCGAGCTGCTGGTCGTTGAACAGGAAGCCGCGGAAATCGAGCTGGAAGGGCTGGATCCCGGCTCGGACGCTGTCGAAATCGTAGCGGTCCGAGACGTTGCGCAGATGGTAATCGACGAACAGCTCCTGCACTCCGAGGGCGTAATCGAGCCGGCTGGTGCCTTTGCTCGGCTCGACGAACAGCACCCGCCGCTCCGCCACGTCCACGTAATTGACGTTGAGCGCGAGCGTCAGCCGGTACTCGACGTGCGGCGGCATGTAGGCGGTGGAGCCCTTGATGAGGGCGAAGCCCGCGATGAAGGTCTGCGCCAGGACGAGGCTGTCGTTCCTTCCGAACACGTCGTTGCTGCCCGGCCGCGCGGTCGTCTGGACTCCGACCGGGATCGGGAAGGTGCGCGGCTCCGCGACCGTGTCGGAGACGGCATTGACGACGAAGAACCAGTCGTCCCCCTCGAGGCCGAGCAATCTGGGCGTCCGGCATCTCGGCCGGCCTTCCTCGCGCCTCTTCGCCTGCTCCTCCGGCGTGGGGATGCAGATCGGACGGTCGCCCTTGTAGGTGTTCTGGTTGTAGGGATCGAACCAGCGCTCCCTGACCACGCCCAGGGTCTCGATCAGTCGCCAGCGGTCGGGGACCGGGATCTGATCGGTCGGGAAGGCCTCGGGCGGCGGCGCCCGGACGGCGCCGGGATTGTCCTGGCTGACCGGGTCCTCGAGCTCGCTCTGCGGGATTCCGGGACGGCGGCGGCCTTCCTCGGTGGGGCTGGTGGGGAGGGGATCTTCGGGCGGGGGCTCTTGCAGAGCCAGAAACACTTCCCCGTCATTCCGGCGAAAGCCGGAATCCATGAACACG
>DATHBY010000415.1:0-2659 GCA_035295885.1 Allosphingosinicella sp. | reverse complement strand
CGACCGCCGAGATGCTGGGCCTGCTCGCCTCGCTCGCCCCGAGCGCGGCGGGCACCGCTCCGGCGGTGGAGCGGGTCGAGGATCGCGACTGGGTGACTCTCAGCCAGCAGGGGCTGGAGCCGATCCGCGCCGGCCGCTTCTTCGTCCACACTCCGGCGCATCGGGCGGAGGCCCCCGCCGGCGCGATCGCGCTGGAGATCGACGCCGGGCGCGCGTTCGGCACCGGGCAGCACGAGACGACGACCGGCTGCCTGGTCGCGCTCAGCCGGATGAAGGAAAGCGGAGCGGCCGTCGCCAACCTGCTCGACCTCGGCACCGGCACCGGCCTGCTCGCCTTCGCGGCCCTGAAGCTGTGGCCCGCCGCCCGAGCCGCGGCTTCCGACAACGATCCGGTCGCGATCGAGGTGAGCGGGGAGAATGCCTCGATCAACGGAGTCAGGCTCGGGCGGGCCCGGGGGCGGCTCGAGCTGCTCGTCGCCGAAGGGATTGACCATCCGCGGCTTCGGGCGCGCGCGCCCTACGACCTCGTCATCGCCAACATCCTCGCCGGGCCGCTGACCGAGCTGGCGCGGCCGGTCGCCGGGGCGATCGCGCCGGGGGGGCGGCTGATCCTCGCCGGCCTGCTCGACCATCAGTCGCCGGCGGTCGCGGCGGCGTACCGGCGGCAGGGGATGATGCTGACCGGTCGGGTCGAACGGGGCGAATGGCCGACGCTCGTCATGCGAAAGCGGCGGGCGGTGCCGGTGCGGGCCAGGCGCGGCAGCTAGGATCCATGTGTCCGATGTCGGACGAAGGTCAGTAAAGTCAGCCCCTCTCGCGCGCGATCGCGCGCGCACGCGCGCGAGGCGACTTGGTCCGGCACGGGAACGACGCGGCGGGGCAAGGCCGAATGACATGGCCTTTTAGAACATATTAGGAACGAAAAATAAAGTCACGGCCGCGACTGCGCCGCTGAACCCCGGATCAATGCGGGAGGATGCCTTAACCGGCCTGCTTCACCAGTGCATTCCACGCAGCCTCGTCGATCGTCTCGACGCCCAGTTCGGCAGCCTTCTTGAGCTTCGAGCCTGCCCCGGGTCCGTAGACGACGAGGTCCGTCTTGGCCGAGACCGAGCCCGCCACCTTGGCGCCGAGCTTCTCGGCCTGGGCTTTGGCCTCGTCGCGCGAGAGGGTCTCCAGGCTTCCGGTGAAGACCAGGGTCTTGCCCGTCACGGGCGATTGCTTCGTCTCCCAGACCACATCGGCCGGGCGGACTCCGGCGGCGAGCAGATCGTCGAGGACCTCGCGATTATGCTCCTCCTCGAAGAAGTCGAGCAGGGCGTTCGCGACCTCGGGCCCGATATTGGGGGTCTCGACCGCCTCGACCACCGCCTTGTCGCGGCGCTGGAGGAACTTGCGCTCCTCCTCGCCATCGAGGGGCTCCGTCTCGCTCCGGACCTTCAGCGCCGCTTCGATCATCGCCCGGAAATTTTCCCAGCTGCGATAGCGGCGTGCGAGGTCCCGGGCGGTGACCTCGCCGACATGGCGGATTCCGAGCGCGTAGAGGAAGCGGTCGAGCGGCGGGTGCCGCCTGGCGTCGATGGCCGCGATCAGGTTCGCCGCGGAGACTTCCGCCCAGCGCTCGCGCTCCAGCAATCGCTCCCTGGTCAGCCTGAAGATGTCGGCCGGGGACTGGAGCAGGCCGTCGCGGAAGAAGCTCTCGATATGGGTGATCCCAAGCCCCTCTATGTCGAGCGCGTGGCGCGAGACGAAGTGACGAAGCCGCTCCACCCGCTGGACCGGGCAGACGAGGCCGCCGGTGCAGCGCACGTCGACCTCGCCTTCCTCGCGCACCGCGTCCGAGCCGCATTCCGGGCAGGAGGTTGGGAAGACGTAGGCCGGGCGGTCATCCCCCGGCGTCAGATTCTCCAGCACCTGAGGGATGACGTCGCCGGCGCGCTGGATCCGGACCCGGTCGCCGACCCGCACCCCCAGCCGCTCGATCTCGTCCCTGTTGTGGAGCGTCGCGTTGGTGACGGTCACTCCGCCGACGCTGACCGGCCTCAGCCGCGCCACCGGAGTCAGCTTGCCGGTGCGGCCGACCTGGATGTCGATCGCCTCCAGCACCGTCTCCGCCTTCTCGGCGGGGAATTTGTGAGCGAGCGCCCAGCGCGGCGCCCGGGCGACCTGGCCGAGGCGGCGCTGCCAGTCGAGCCGGTCGACCTTGTAGACGACTCCGTCGATGTCGAAAGCGAGGTCGGCGCGCTTCGCCTCGATCGCCCGGTAATGGGCCAGCAGGCCGTCGAGACCGGCGAAGCGATCCAGATGGTCCGCGATCGGCACGCCCCAGGACTCGATGGACCGCATCACCCCGAGCTGGGTTTCGGCCGGGAGGGCCGACACCTCGCCCCAGCCATGGGCATAGAAGCGCAAAGGGCGCGACGCCGTCACCGCCGGGTCCTTCTGGCGAAGCGAGCCCGCGGCGGCGTTGCGCGGATTGGCGAACTGGCGCGCCTTGGCCGGATCCTCCGCCTCGGCGAGCAGGCGGGCGTTCAGCGCCGCGAAGTCCGCCTTCGACATGTAGACCTCGCCGCGTATCTCGAAGACGTCGGGGGCGTCGCCTTCAAGCCGCTGCGGCACGTCGGCGATGGTGCGGACATTGTCGGTGACAACCTCGCCC
>DATHBY010000414.1:0-4219 GCA_035295885.1 Allosphingosinicella sp. | reverse complement strand
GTAGCCGAGCCGCCGCGCTTTCGCCGCCGCCGCCTCGAGCGAGTCGGCGGCGCTTGCGACGAGACGCAAGGCGCCGGGCACCTGCGTGGGGGTCTCGGACCAGCCCCGCTCGGGCGCCTCGACGGCGTAGCGGGCGAGGATCGCCCGCGCCTCCGCGAGGCTCGACGGATCGGCCGCGGTCGGGCCCGAGCCGATGTCCTCGGGCGAGTCACCGACAACGTCGGAGATGGCGAGGGTCACCAGCCGGGCCGGCGGAGCGGCGAGGGCCAGGCGCCCGCCCTTGAAGCGCGAGAGGTGGCGGCGAACGCAGTTGATCTCGCCGATCGCCGCTCCGGCCCGCAGCAGGGCCGAAGTGAGGCTCTGCTTCTCCGTCAGCTCCAGCCCCTCTCCCGGAAGGCAGGCCAGCGAGGAGGCGCCGCCGCTCAGCAGGACGAGGACGAGGTCGTCCTGGCCGGCGCCCCGAGCCATCGCCAGCAGCCGCTCGGCCGCTGCGACGCTGCTCGAGTCCGGAACAGGGTGGGCGGCGGGGAGAATTTCCACCCGCTGGAGCGTCCCGCCGCTCCCGTGCGGAGCCACCGCCAGCCCGGTCAGCGGTCCCCGCCACCGAGCCTCGACGCTCCTCGCCATCGCCGCCGCCGCCTTGCCGGCCGCGAGGACGACGGTGCGGCCCGGCGGCGGCTCCGGCAGGTGCTGCGGAAGCACCCGGGCGGGAAGGCACGCCTCCATCCCCGCCCGCCAGATTTCTTCGAGATGCTCGCGCGACACGGGCGAGGCTTGGCGCTTCGCAGCCGCCGCATCAAGCGCTACGCTGTGCCGGTGAGACGCGCCTCCCGCATCGCCCTTCGCGCCGCCGGCGTTCTGCTCGCCATCCCCATCCTTTATTTCCTCGCCGCGCTGATCCTGGGCGCCGTTCCCGCCAACCGCGGCTGGCAGGAGGCGAAGGAGGGGGTGACGGTCTTCGTCCGCACCAACGGAGTCCACACCTGGATCCTGGTGCCCAAGGTGACCGACGAGATGGACTGGCGGCCGCTCGTCCCGGGCGGGCACCTCAAGGACAAAGGCTGGGGCTACGGCAATTACGTCGCGCTGGGCTACGGCAACCGCACCTTCTACCTCGAGACCCCGACCTGGGGCGATCTCACCATGAAGAACGCCTTCCTCGCCGCCTTCGGCCGGGGCAGGAGCCTGATGCACGCCGACCACGACCACGATCCCCGGCCGAGCGAGGACACCCGGCCGATCGTTCTTCGGCGCGAGGAATATCGCAGGCTCGTCAAGTTCGCCCGCGGCAGTTTCCAATATGATGCGGAGGGGCGGACGATACCGCTCATCGGCCGCGGCTACGGCGCCTCCGACATGTTCTACGAGGCGGTGGGTCCGTACAGCGCCGTCTACACCTGCAACAGCTGGACCGGCGCGGCCCTTCGCTACGCGGGGGTGAAGACGGGCGTGTGGACGCCGCTGTCGCAGAGCATCATGTGGAGGCTGGATTGACGGTCCTTCGATACGCCGGTTCGACAAGCTCACCGGCTACTCAGGATGAGCGGCAAGTTGGCCGACATTCTCCAACCGCTCATCCTGAGTAGGGACTGAGCCTGGCGAAGGCCCGTATCGAAGGACCCAACGAGAACACTACCCACGCCTCCACCGCTGCGTTAGAGGGGCTGCAACCGACAAACCACAGGGGGTTTCGATGGCGAAAATACTGGGCAACTTCCATCTCGCGCTGCTGATCGGAGTCGCTTTGCTGGTCGCGGCCATGTTCGGGCTGCACGGCGGGCTGATCGGGGAGGGCAGCTACGACTGGACTCAGTTCATGCGCTACCTGCACGTCTTCGCCGGAATCCTGTGGATCGGCCTGCTCTATTATTTCAACTTCGTTCAGATCCCGACCATGCCGAGCGTCCCCGCCGAGCTGAAGCCCGGCGTGACCAAATATATCGCGCCCAAGGCCCTGTTCTGGTTCCGCTGGGCGGCTCTGGCGACGGTGGTCCTCGGACTTCTGACCGGCGAGATGAAGGAAGGCGGTTATACGGCGCGGGCGCTGGGCCTTGCCGAGACGCACCTCACGATCGGCATCGGCATGTGGCTCGGAATCATCATGGCCGCGAACGTCTGGTTCGTGATCTGGCCGAACCAGAAAAGGGCGCTTGGAATCGTCCCCGCCGACGACGCCGCCAAGGCGCGGTCGGCTTCGGTGGCGATGATGGCCTCCCGCACCAATCTCATCCTGTCGCTCCCGATGCTCTACTGCATGGTCGCCTACGCGCATTTCGGCCTCTGACGTCCAGCCGCCGCGGATGACGAAAGGCTGGTCCTTCTCGATCGATCGCGGCGGCACCTTCACCGACATCGTCGCCCGGACGCCCGACGGGCGGCTGCTGACGGCGAAGCTGCTTTCGGACAATCCGGAGCAATATGACGACTCCGCCGTCGAGGGCATCAGGCGGATGCTGGCCCGTCATTGCGAGCGAAGCGAAGCAATCCAGGCTGCGGCGTCAGGGAAAGCTGGATTGCTTCCTCGCTCCGTTCCTCGCAATGACGGGGAGCCGCTCACCGTCAAGATGGGCACGACCGTCGCCACCAACGCCCTGCTCGAGCGCAAGGGCGAGCCGCTGGTCCTCGCCGTCACCCGCGGCTTCGGCGATGCGCTCCGGATCGGCTACCAGGCGCGGCCGGACATTTTCGCTCGGCGGATCGTCCTTCCCGAGGCGCTGTACGGACATGTCGTCGAGGTTGACGAAAGGGTGACGGCCGAAGGCGAGATCCTTCGGCCGCTCGACCTCGACCGCGCCCGCGCCGATCTCGAGAGCGCCTGCCGGGCGGGCTTCCGAGCCATCGCCATCGTGCTGATGCACGGCTGGCGCTGGACCGCGCATGAAGCGGCGCTGGCGACTCTCGCTCGGGAGATCGGCTTCACCCAGGTGTCGGTCAGCCACCAGGTCGGCCCGCTGATCAAGCTGGTGGGCCGCGGGGACACGACCGTCGTCGACTCCTATCTCTCGCCGGTGCTGCGCCGCTACGTCGACCGGGTGGTGGCCGCGCTGGGGGCGGAGGCGCGCCTCTTCTTCATGCAATCGTCCGGCGGCCTCACCGACGCCACCGCCTTCCAGGGCAAGGACGCCATCCTCTCCGGCCCCGCCGGCGGAATCGTCGGAATGGCGAAGACCGCCGAGGAAGCGGGCTACTCGCGAGTCATCGGCTTCGACATGGGCGGCACTTCGACCGACGTCTCCCATTATGCCGGCGCCTACGAGCGGACCAACGAGACGATCGTCGCCGGAGTGCGGGTGCGGGCGCCGATGCTTGAGATCCACACGGTGGCGGCGGGCGGCGGCTCGGTCTGCCATTATGACGGGGCGCGATTCCGGGTCGGCCCGGACAGCGCCGGGGCGGTGCCCGGCCCGGCCTGCTATCGGCGCGGCGGGCCGCTCACCATCACCGACTGCAACGTCGTGCTCGGCAAGATCAGGCCGGAGCATTTCCCGCGGGTGTTCGGCCCCGGCGGCGACGAGCCGATCGACTCGGACGCCTCGTTCGCCTTGTGCGAAGCGATCGGCGCCGAGGCGGGGATGTCCGCCGGGGAGGCCGCCGCCGGCTTCGTCCGGATCGCGGTCGACAATATGGCGAGTGCGATCAAGCGCATCTCCATCGCCCGCGGCCATGACGTCACCCGCTACACTTTGGCCTGCTTCGGCGGCGCCGGCGGCCAGCATGCCTGCCTCGTCGCCGACGCTCTCGGAATGGAGCGGGTGATGATCCACCCGCTGGCCGGAGTGCTCAGCGCCTTCGGCATGGGCCTCGCCGACATGGTCGAGCTGAGGCAGCGCAGCGTGGGCGACGAGGCTTTGGAGGATGTGCTGGCGGAGCTTGCGGGCGAGGCCGTTGCGGCTTTGACGGGGCAGGGGGTGGAGGCAGTGGAGCTGAAGCGACGGGCGGCTCTGAGGTATGAGGGGAGCGACAGCAGCCTGGAGGTGGATGCCGGCGAGTTCGAGGCGATGCGGGCGGCATTCGAGGAAGCGCACGAGGTGCGGTTCGGCTTCGTATCGCCGGAGACGGCGGTGGTGATGGAGACGGCGGTGGTGGAGGCCGTCGGCCAAAATTCCTCCCCTGCATTTGCAGGGGAGGGGGACCAGGCCAAGCCTGGTGGCGGGGCCCTTGCGGATTCCGAAAGAACCCCTCCACCGCGCTTCGCGCGGTCCCCCTCCCCCGAAAATTC
>DATHBY010000413.1:0-2078 GCA_035295885.1 Allosphingosinicella sp. | reverse complement strand
TCGGCAGGCAGACGTAGACGATGGCGAGGAAGATCGCCGAGGCGGCGAGGTTGCGCGAATATTCCAGCCTCTTCCACCAGAGCAGGCCGATGACGAGGATGAGGCCGATCACTGCCAGCGCCGCATAATCCCAATATTCCCAGCGGTCGCGCAGCGCCATCAGGATCCAGTTCTTCTTCAGCCTCCAGTTGAACCAGACGGAGGTCTCGCCCCCGACCGCTCCGCTTCGCCACAGCAGCATCAGCAGCATGGGCGGCGCGAGCGCCAGGCAGTGCAGCCCGGTGTTGAGCCCGGCTTTCCAGATGGGCCGCTTGAGGTCGACCTGGCGCACCAGCTCGGCCGAGAAGGCCATCACTCCCAGAGTCCCCCAGCCGAAGGCGTGGCAGACCCAGAGCAGGATCGAGATCGGCACGAACAGCCCGGCGCGCAGCTTCAGCCGTCCCAGCCGGGCGAGCCGAAGCCAGAAGGCGAAGGCGAGGAAGGCGAGCGCCATCGACAAGGCGAAATTGACGAAGCCGAACATGAACGGGAAGCTGTAGGTGAGCGGAAGCGCGAAATAGGCGGTCGGCGGGATTCGCCCGTGCACCTCGCGAGCGACCCAGAGGAATCCGGCCGCCGTCATCACCGGGATCGCGACGGTGATCAGCTTCACCGCCGGCTCGAGGCCGATCAGGGCGGCGAGCGGGACCACCAGCAGGTCGACCCCGAGATTGCCGATCAGCGCCCATTTGAAATTGTAGAAGCTCTGCAGGAGGGGCGAGCCGCCGATCTCCATCTGGACGTGGTAGCGGCCCATATGGCCGGGAAGATCGACCAGGGGCGGCACGCCTGGCCACAGCAGCGGCACCGCGCAGGCCAGGACGAGCGCCAGCGCGTACCAGCGCTGCTCCCACCAGGGCTGCGGCTGGGCCGATGCTGCTTCGGACGAAAGGGTCAATCGAGTGGCTCACCGGCTGGAAAGGCCCCTCCGGCCTTTCTCGATCGCGCACAAACAACAACGCCTTCACCCGCGCAAGGCCCGCGCCTATGAAAGGGGCGGTAACCAAAAGCAAACCGCGCCCTTTTATGAGGGCGCCATGGCCGACAATCTCACCGGAAGCGGGACGCAAGTGCTCTGGCTGCTCAACACCCAAGGCGTCAAAGGCCAGCTGGTGCGTTACGGGATCAGCGGAGTCATTCTCGCCCTCTTCTATTCGGCCGTCTACTGGACGCTCGCCGCTTTGGCCGGCGTTCCCGCCCTGATCGCCAACACCGCCGCTTTCCTGGTGTCGCTCGCCGCCGGCTGGCTGATCCATTCGCGCTGGAGCTTCCGCGGACACGGCAGGGCTGAGCGGACCGGCCTCGCCTACGGCCGCTACGTCATCGTCAACGCCGCCGCCTACGGGCTCAACAGCTTCTGGGTCTGGCTGATCGTCGAGCGATCGGGCGGCTCAGTCACGCTTTCGATCGTCCCGATCCTCGGAATCACCCCCTGGATCTGCTTCTGGATCAACCGCCGCTGGACGTTTGCGTAGGGCGTATGTCGGTCCCGCCGATTCCTCTGCGACCGGGCCCGCGTCTTGATGAGTTTCCGCCATTCCCGCCGCGCCACCCTGTCGAGCTCTTCGAACGTGCCGGGTCCGCTGGTACGCTGAATGACGATCCACCC
Organism: Allosphingosinicella sp.; assembly: GCA_035295885.1. Taxonomy (GTDB): domain Bacteria; phylum Pseudomonadota; class Alphaproteobacteria; order Sphingomonadales; family Sphingomonadaceae; genus Allosphingosinicella. The sequence goes on along the minus strand of DATHBY010000413.1, from coordinate 430 downwards.
GTCGATCACTCGGCCCAGCAGGATGCTGTGTATCTCATCACGGGCATCCATCCGCGGCAGATCGGTCAGAAACGCGCGGGATACGCGCGATCCCTCCACTTTCGCCTGTGAGATCGCGTAGAGGACGGCTTCGCCCGCCACGTCCGGCTGACCTCCTGCGGGCCGGCATCCATCATCACATAGTTCAGATCCTTGCCGGGCAGTGGCCGCCTCACGATGGTTCTGGTCTGCACTCGGCCCCAGTGCATGTAACAATTGCCCGAAAGCGACGGCGCGTCCCACTCGGGGGTCCCGTAGACGGACGCCGACGGGTCCCAGTCGAAGGCGCAGCGGAAGCCGCTGGGCCGGTGCACGAGCTCGGTCGTCCGGGTCGTCGTGACGTTCCGCCAGGTCTGCCCCGAGCGGTAATAGGTAATCATGTCCTCACCCC
>DATHBY010000412.1:0-2749 GCA_035295885.1 Allosphingosinicella sp. | reverse complement strand
GGCCGCCTTCCGCCTGGCGCGGGCGGCGCTCAAGCCGATGATGCGGGCCCGGCATGGGCGCATCATCTCGATCACCTCGGTGGTCGGAGCGACCGGCAATCCGGGCCAGGCCAATTACGCGGCGTCCAAGGCCGGCCTGGTCGGAATGTCGAAGGCCATCGCCCAGGAGGTCGCGAGCAGGAACATCACGGTCAATTGCATCGCTCCGGGCTTCATCCAGTCGGCGATGACGGACGCCCTGCCCGATGCGCAGAAGGAGACCCTCCTCGGCCGGATACCGGCGGGCCGCCTCGGCGCCGGGAACGACGTGGCCGCCGCCGCCGTTTACCTCGCCAGCCGGGAGGCCGGCTACGTCACGGGGCAGACTCTCCACGTCAACGGCGGAATGGCGATGCTGTGACGGAGGAGGAATGATCCGTTTCCGTCGCCGCCCCTTGCCAGCCCCGGCAGGGAGAGGCTAGGGCATCGCAAAACTACGACCTAGGGAAGAAGGGCACACACATGAGCGAGACGTCCGATCGCGTGAAGAAAATCGTCGTCGAGCATCTCGGCGTCGAAGCCGAGAAGGTCACCGAGGAAGCGAGCTTCATCGACGATCTCGGCGCCGACAGCCTCGACATCGTCGAGCTGGTCATGGCCTTCGAGGAAGAGTTCGGGGTCGAGATTCCGGACGACGCGGCCGAGAAGATCAGCACGGTCAAGGACGCCATCGACTATATCGAGGCCCACAAGGCCTGAGGACGGGTTCCCCACCGTTCGCCCCGAGCTTGTGCTTCGATACGGCATTTCGACTTCGCTCAATGCCTACTCAGCATGAGCGGGCAATCTAGGGGGACCGCTCATCCTGAGTAGCGGCTGAGCTTGCCGAAGCCGCGTATCGAAGGACAGGCTCAGCCCGAACGGGACTGGGCCTGTTTAGCGTTTGGAGACATGATATGCGCCGCGTAGTCGTCACCGGTCTCGGAATGGTGTCCCCGCTGGGTCCCGACGTCGAGACCAGCTGGAAGAACATCCTGGCGTCGAAAAGCGGCGCGACCCGCATCACCCGGTTCGATCCCACCGATTTCGCCTGCCAGATCGCCTGCGAGGTGAAGCCGCCGGAGCACGAATATGGCTTCGATCCGGGCAAACGGGTCGATCATAAGGTGCAGCGCCAGGTGGACCCGTTCATCGTCTACGGCCTCGACGCCGCCGGCCAGGCGCTCGAGGATGCCGGCCTCACCGAAATGACCGAGGAAGAGCGCTACCGGGTCGGAGTGTCGATCGGCTCCGGCATCGGCGGCCTCCCCGGGATCGAGAAGGAATCGATCGTCCTTCACGAGCGCGGCCCGCGCCGGGTGAGCCCGCATTTCGTCCACGGACGCCTGATCAACCTCATCTCCGGCCAGGTCTCGATCAAATACGGCCTGATGGGCCCCAACCACGCCGTCGTCACCGCCTGCTCAACCGGCGCCCATTCGATCGGCGACGCCGCCAGGATGGTCGCGCTGGACGATGCCGACGTGATGGTCGCGGGCGGCTCCGAGAGCGCGCTCTGCCCGCTCGGGATTGCCGGTTTCGCCCAGGCGCGGGCCCTGTCCACCCAATATAACGACCAGCCGGAAAAGGCCTCGCGCCCCTACGACCAGGGCCGCGACGGCTTCGTCATGGGCGAGGGCGCCGGCGTCGTCGTCCTGGAGGAATATGAGCGGGCGAAGAAGCGCGGCGCGAAGATCTACGCCGAGCTGGTCGGCTACGGCATGTCGGGCGACGCCTATCACGTCACCGCGCCGCACCCCGAGGGCGCCGGCGGCTACCGCGCGATGGAGGCCGCGATGAAGCGCTCCGGCCTCGACCTCAGCGACATCGACTATATCAACGCCCACGGCACCTCGACCCCGCTGGGCGACGAGCTCGAGCTGGGCGCGGTGCGCCGGCTGTTCGGAAACGCCGTCGGCAAGCTGTCGATGAGCTCGACCAAATCGGCGATCGGCCATCTTCTCGGCGGCGCGGGAGCGGTCGAGGCGATCTTCTGCATCCTCGCCATGCGCGACCAGATCGTCCCTCCGACCCTCAACCTCGACAATCCGAGCGACGGAACGGCCGGGGTGGACCTGGTGCCGCACGTCGCCAAGGAGCGGCAGGTCAAGGCCGTGCTCAACAACAGCTTCGGCTTCGGCGGAACCAATGCCAGCCTGGTGATGCGGGCCGTCTGACGCAGGCGATGAAGAAGCTCCTCGCCCTCGTCCTGATCGTCGTCGCGGGCCTCGCCGTCGGCCTCTGGTTCATCCAGGGCTGGAGCGGCGCCGGCCCCTCTCGTCAGCCGACTGCGGTGGTGATCGAGCCCGGCACCAGCCTCGTCCAGGCTGCCAGACAGCTCGAGCAAGCGGGGGTGATCGCGTCCGCCGAACGCTTCCTGCTGCAGGCCAAGCTGTTCGGCGGCGGCAAGTCGATCAAGGCCGGCGAATATGAGTTCCCCGCCCGCGCCAGCCACGCGGAGGTCCTCGGCCTGCTCCAGGACGCCAGGACTCTCCAGCGCATGGTCACGATTCCCGAAGGCCTGCCCTCGGTGCTGGTGCACGAGCGGCTGATGAAGGCGGCGACGCTCACTGGCGAGGTGCCGGTGCCGGAGGAGGGAAGCGTTCTTCCCAACAGCTACAGCTACCAGCGCGGCGAGGCCCGCTCGGCGGTGATGGCGCGCATGCAGGCGGCGATGACCAAGACGCTGAGCGAGCTTTGGCCCAAGCGGAACCCCGCGACGGTCGTCAAG
>DATHBY010000411.1:0-5309 GCA_035295885.1 Allosphingosinicella sp. | reverse complement strand
AGAAGGCGGTCGCCGACGCCGGCGGCTCCACCCGCCGCTGCCTCACCCAGGACGAAGCTCTGAAGTATAACGTAGCCAACGTGCAGTAAGGGGCTGACGTCACTTCGCCGCCAGAATGAGCAGGACGGCAAAGCCGTTCTGGAGCGCGTGGATGGCGAAAGCGACGCCGAGCGCCTTGCCCAGCCCTTCGCGGCGCCAGGTCAAAAAGGCGATCGACATGATCAGGAAGGGCCACCAGATCACCAGGCCCCAGACCGCCACGACCAGGCTGTGCACGACGGCCCAGAGCAAGGCGCTGCCGATGACCGCGGGCCCCGGCCCGAGCAGTCGGGTGAGAGCGAGCAGAGGCAAGGCCAGCAACAAGGTCTCGAGCGCGGGCCCGACGAAGACGACGAACAGGACCAGAGACCCGGCCTCGCCCGGAAATTGCGGCGTTGCAGCGTCGGCCGCGATCCACCGGACCAGCACCGACAGCGCGATGCTGGGCAGGAGCGCCGTCAGCCACGCCCTGGCGATGTAGCGGGGAGGGAACGGGTCGATCTCGAACAGGAAGCGGGGCAGCCACTCCAGATAAGCCGGCCGGCCCGGCAAAGCGGGATCGCCCGTCACCGATCAGCGCCTCAGGTCAGGCGGCGCTCTCGCCCTTCTTCTCGGCGTAGACCCGGATCGGGTCCTTGCGCCCTTCGACCACGTCCTTGTCGATCATCACCTCGTCGACCCCGTCCATCGACGGCAGGTCGAACATGGTGTCGAGCAGGATGTTCTCCAGAATGGAGCGCAAGCCCCGGGCGCCGGTCTTGCGCTCGATCGCCTTCTTGGCGACGGCGATCAGGGCCTCCTCGGTGAAGCTGAGCTTCACGTCCTCCATGTCGAACAATTTGGCATATTGCTTGATGAGCGCGTTCTTCGGCTCCTTGAGGATCTTGACGAGAGCGCTCTCGTCGAGGTCCTCCAGGGTCGCGATCACCGGCAGGCGGCCGACGAACTCGGGGATGAGCCCGAACTTCAGCAGGTCGTCCGGCTCGCCCTGGCGAAGGATCTCGCCGGTGCGGCGCTCCTCGGGAGCGGCGACGTAGGCGCCGAATCCGATCGACTTGCCCTGCAGGCGGTCGGCGATGATCTTCTCGAGGCCGGCGAAGGCGCCGCCGCAGATGAAGAGGATGTTGGTCGTGTCGACCTGCAGGAACTCCTGCTGCGGATGCTTGCGCCCGCCCTGCGGCGGCACCGAGGCGGTGGTGCCCTCCATCAGCTTGAGAAGGGCCTGCTGCACGCCCTCGCCCGACACGTCGCGGGTGATCGAGGGATTGTCCGACTTGCGGCTGATCTTGTCGATCTCGTCGATATAGACGATCCCGCGCTGAGCGCGCTCGACATTGTAGTCCGAGGCCTGGAGCAGCTTCAGGATGATGTTCTCGACGTCCTCCCCGACATAGCCGGCCTCGGTCAGGGTCGTCGCGTCGGCCATGGTGAAGGGCACGTCGAGCAGCCGCGCCAGCGTCTGGGCGAGCAGGGTCTTGCCGCAGCCGGTCGGGCCGACGAGCAGGATGTTCGATTTGCTGAGCTCGACCTCGCCGCCCTTCGAGCCGTGGGCGAGCCGCTTGTAGTGATTGTGGACGGCGACCGAGAGCACCCGCTTGGCGTGGCTCTGGCCGATCACATAATCGTCGAGATGCTTGCAGATCTCGAGCGGAGTCGGCACTCCGTCGCGGGTCTTCACCAGCGAGGATTTGGTCTCCTCGCGGATGATGTCGTTGCACAGCTCGACGCATTCGTCGCAGATGAACACGGTGGGCCCGGCGATGAGCTTCCTCACCTCGTGCTGCGACTTGCCGCAGAAGGAGCAATAGAGGGTGCTCTTGGAGTCGCTGCCGCTAAGCTTCGTCATTCTCGTCCTTACGGGGCCTGAGCGGCGCCCGCCCTTTGCTGAAGGGCCAGTCTAGCCCGCACTATCGCACGACCACAATGGCTTATTGATTAACGTCCCAGCCGGTGAGAGCGGGAGTGCCGCACGAAGGGATTGGTTCCCATCGCAATGACTTACAATCGCAATGTGGCCCCGGCGCCTCATCGGGACAAGGACCGCCTGCTCCAAAGCGGAGCGCTAGCCGAAGCGACGGCCGCCCCGAGCGGCGGTGAGCCGAAGGTGCTCGCCCGTCACCCTGTCCATAATCGGACGAAAGTCAGGAAAGTCAGGCCCCTTCGCGCGCGCGCGCGAGGCCGAGGTCCCGCCCCTCAGAAAAGGAGGGCGACGACGATGATGATGACGATGAGAGTGCCGAGGCCGATCGTGACGTTGCGTCCCATTTCTTGTCCCTTTTTTGCATGTGGCGCTTCCGTAACAAAGCTGAGCGGGCAGCGGTTCCGGCTGTTGCTCCGGTACAAAACCGTCACTTCCCCGAACGTCGGCCTGAATTCCGGCTTGCGCGGGAATGACGGGTCAGGCGGCCTCCGCCTGGTGGGTCGAGTCGCCCTCGCCCGGGGCCGGCCGCTTCTCGAAGACCTCGTCGACCAGCCCGAATTCCTTGGCCTCGCTGGCGCTGAAGAATTTGTCGCGCTCGACGGCGGTCTCGATCGCCTCGATCGACTGGCCGGTATATTTGGCCATGAGCTCGTTCATCCGGTGGCGGATTCGCAATATCTCCTTGGCCTGGATCTCGATGTCCGTGGCCTGCCCCTGGGCGCCGCCGGAGGGCTGGTGGACCATGATCCGGGCGTTGGTCAAAGCGACCCGCATTCCGGGCTCGCCGGCGCAGAGCAGGAAGGCGCCCATCGAGGCGGCCTGGCCGATGCAGACGGTGCCGACCCGAGGTCGGATATACTGCATCGTGTCGTGCATCGCCATTCCGGCCGTCACCACCCCGCCCGGCGAGTTGATGTACATGAAGATGTCCTTCTTCGGATTCTCGCTCTCCAGGTACAGCAGCTGGGCCGTGACCAGGGTCGCCATATGGTCCTCGACCTGACCGGTGACGAACACGATCCGCTCGCGCAGCAGACGCGAATAGATGTCGAAGCTGCGCTCGCCGCGGTTCGACTGCTCGATCACGATCGGAACGAGGCCGTTGACGATGTCGATATGGTCCATGGTTGGGAAGGGTCCTGCTGTGGTGGGTCGATGGCTACATCGGACGTTCCACGCGGCGGTTCAAGAGGCCGCAACCAGAGGCGGCTCCATCGGTTGATGGGGCGGCGGCGAAGGAAGGCGGCGAATGGCGAAGGACTTTCGGGAAAACAAGCGCGGCTGCTTCATCATCGCGGCCGTGGTCGCCGTGCTGCTAGCCGCCCTGGCTTACGGGATACTGCGCACCGGCGACGATCCCCGCTCCAACGGAATCGCGCCGAGCGGCGTTCAGCCCGCGCCCGCGTCCGGGGCGGCTACTCCGGACGGGGCCGCGCCCTCGCCTGCCGAGCCGGAAATCTGAAGCGCCGCCTTCCGAGCCGCCTTGCGCCGGGGCCCCGGTTTTGCCACGCTCGTCCGGCGAAGCGGGAGGGGGTATGCGGCATTACCGGGTGAACAAGCTCGCCGCGCCGGGCGGAGCGGTGGTCAAGCGCAAGGACATATTGGCGAACGACGACCGCCAGGCGGTCGCCCGGGCGCAGGAAGACGAGGACTGCCCCATCTGCGACGTCTGGCGCGACGGCGAGAAGATCGGCTCGATCACCTGACGCCGTGCCTCCGGACGGTACCGTTCGTAGCGCGTCCACCGGCTATATTCCTGGTGGGGACGATCGGCGCCGGGAAGACCACCCTCGGCCTGACGCTCCAGCGCCCGGCTCGCCGGCGGCTAGCGCTTTTTCTTCCCCTTCGGCAGCGGCTGCATGACCTTCCCCAGCACGATCCGCGCCGCCCGGCGGCCGATCTGCTCGCCCGCCTCGTTGGAGAAGCGGAAATGGACCCCGCCGTAGATCCGGGAATCGGAGACTTCCTGAGCCCATTCGTCCCAGCTCGGCAGCGCCTGCACGACCGACGTGGGGATGGCGAGGGACATGACCCTCACTCCGCTCGCCGGGCGGTTGCCGGTCTCCGCGGTCATCACTTCGGCGATTGCGGCGGCGACGCTGCAGTGGCCGCACGGATATTCGGAGAAATTCGGCGTCGGCAACAGCGGCAGCCAGCTCGGGTCGGGCCGGGTCGCGTCGTTGCCGTCGCCGGCGCCGTTGCGGATCGCCGTGATCGGGCGCCAGAAATTGTAGTGGAGCTTGGCTGCCACCATGGCGTGGGCGGCGTCGTCGAACGCCATCTGGTAGAGGGCGAACAAACGGGCGTTCTGCACCGGAGTACGCCCCGGCGCGTCGGCGACGAGGCGCATCGACGGCATGGTGTCGAATGCCTGGCGATAGCGCGCCACCAGAGTCTGGTAGGGAGTGCGTTCGGTGCTCGTCTTTCCGCCGAGTCGGCGCACCTCGTCATAATCCTTCGCCCAGCGCTCGCTGCCCAACGCCACCGGCGGCGGCGGCCGAAGCGCCTCGCTGCTCGGGATCGCCCAGGGGCGGTAGGCAACCCAATGGGGCTCGAGCGACGGCAGCGAGGCGCCGATCCATTCGCCCGGCGCGGTGCGCGGACGATAGGGCTCCTGGGCGATGGCCGGATCAAGCCCGCCCACGACGATCGCCGCCGCCGCCGCCTTCTCGCCGATGGCACGGCCAGCCTCCCGGGCGCGCTCTTCCCTGATGCCGGCCATGGTCAGCGTGTAGCTGTCCTCGATCGCCCCCTTCTGCCCTGGATAATGGTGAATCAGCACCTTGTATGCCGCCGTCGCCGCGGCGGCGTCCTGCGAGGCCGACTTGTCCGCGGTTTCGAAGCCGAGATAGCTTTGGTAGCGCCGGTCGATTGAGTTCAGAGCCTCGAACATGGCGAGGGCGGTGCGGGTGCTCGCGCGCACCTGGTCGGGAGTCTGCCCGGTGGCCTGGGCCGCGGAGTTGAGCCGGTTGGCGAGGTCCATCCACTCGCACACCGTGTCGGCGGAGGCCGGCCCAGCGAAGCTCAAGGCCGCGGCCGCAGCCATTCCCAGATAGGCTGCACGCATCGTCTCTCTCCTTTTCACGATTGCCTCTTGGCTAATCCGTAAATTGGAGTATTACATGAGCAACACACCTTGGACATGATCCGGGAGGACAAAGGGATGATTGCAGGTTGCATCGAGAAAATGCGCCGCGACGCCTGTGGCGGCTGCGAGCGACGGGACGCCTGCGCCGAGCTCTTCCCCTCGATATTCGGATCGCGCGGCGGGACGGCGCGCGCCGGAGAAGCGGCCGCGCCGCGAAGCAGCCCCTTCCTGAGCTTTCTCGGCGAGGTCGCCAAAGCGTTC
>DATHBY010000410.1:0-2214 GCA_035295885.1 Allosphingosinicella sp. | reverse complement strand
ATCCAAGTCATTGCGCCCGAGGCACGAAATGCCGATCTAGGCCGTCATGAGCGACTTCGCGCGGACGCCGCTGACGGCGATCCTTGGGCCCACCAACACCGGCAAGACCTACCTCGCGGTAGAGCGGATGGCGGCGCATTCGAGCGGGATGATCGGCTTCCCGCTGAGATTGCTGGCGCGCGAGGTCTACGACCGGGTGGTGAGGATGAAGGGCGAGAACCGGGTCGCCCTCATCACCGGCGAGGAGAAGATCCTGCCGAAGGACGCGCGCTGGTTCCTGTGCACCGCCGAATCCATGCCGATGGAGCGCGACTTCGCCTTCGTCGCGCTGGACGAGGCGCAGTTGGGCGCCGATCCCGAGCGCGGCCACGTCTTCACCGACCGGATCCTCCATGCCCGCGGGCGCGAGGAGACGATGATCCTGGGCTCCGAGACCCTGGCGCCGATGGTGCGTGCGCTTCTGCCCAGGGCCGAGATCATCGGCCGGCCGCGTTTCTCCACCCTTTCCTATGCCGGACCTTCGAAGCTCTCGCGGCTTCCGCCCCGGTCGGCGATCGTCGCCTTCTCGGCCGAGCAGGTCTACGCCGTCGCCGAGATGCTTCGGCGGATGCGCGGCGGAGCCGCGGTAGTGATGGGCGCGCTTAGCCCACGCACCCGCAACGCCCAGGTGGCGATGTACCAGGCCGGCGAGGTCGATTACCTCGTCGCCACCGACGCGATCGGAATGGGCCTCAACATGGACGTGACCCACGTCGCCTTCGCCGGCCTCTCCAAGTTCGACGGCCACAGGCGGCGGCGGCTGACCCCAGCGGAGATGGCGCAGATCGCCGGCCGGGCCGGGCGGCACCAGCGCGACGGCACGTTCGGAGTGCTGACCCTGGAGGGCGAGCTTTCCGCCGAGTTCCGGCCCGAGGAGCTGGAGGCGATCGAGGAGCATCGCTTCGCGCCGCTCGACCATCTCTACTGGCGGGAGGGCGATCCCGAGTTCCGAAGCGTCGAGGCTCTGGTCCGCTCGCTCGAGCGGCGGCCGAACGAGCCGGGGCTGCGCGCCGCCCCGGAAGCGATCGACCTCGCAGTCCTGAAGCGGCTGGCGGAGGATCCCGACGTCGCCGCAAGGGCGCGCGGCCAGGAGGCGGTTCGGCGGCTGTGGGCGGCGTGCGGCCTGCCCGATTTCCGCAAGACCGGTCCCGAGCACCACTCCCGGCTGGTGGCGCGGCTCTATTTGCATCTGAGCGAGGGCGACGGGCGGATCCCGAACGGCTGGTACGCGGCCCAGGTGGCTCAGCTCGACAACGTCCAGGGCGACATCGAGACCCTCGCCGACCGCCTCGCCGGGGTCAGGACCTGGGCCTACATCGCCCATCGCGCCGACTGGCTCGCCGAACCCGGCGTGATGGCCGAGCGGACCCGCGAGGTGGAGGAGAGGCTTTCGGACGCCCTCCACGAGCGGCTGACCCAGCGCTTCGTCGACCGCCGAACCTCGGTTCTGCTCAAGGACATCGGCCGCAAGGGGGTCGGCGAGTTCCCGGTGATCGTCGACGAGCAGGGCGAGGTGACGGTCGGCTCCTTCCCGATCGGACGGATGGAGGGCTTCGCCTTCGAAGTCGACCCGACCGCCCGCCACTCCGATCGCAAGATGCTTCTGGCGACGGCCGAGCGGCGGCTGGGCGGCGAGTATGAGAAGAGGGCCGCGGCGCTGGCGGCGGACAGCGACGACCATTTCACCCTGCGTACGCAGGCGGGCCAGCCGGTGGCGGTGCTGTGGCGCGGACACGACGTGGCTCGGCTCGGGCCGGGCAAGAATCTGCTCAGCCCGCGCGTGATCGTCGACCGCCGGCTCGACCGATTGTCCGAGCGCGGGCGGGCGACCGTCATCGAGCGGCTCGACACGTGGGTTCGGCATCAGGTCGAGCGGTCGCTGGGGCCGTTGCGCCAGGCGGGCCTCGCCGCCCAGGATTCGAAAGCGCCGGCGGCGGTACGCTCGATCCTCGCGATGCTGGTCGACGAAGGCGGAATCGTCGCTCGAGAGGCGGTGGCGAAGCCGCTCGCCGCGCTCGACAAGGAGCAGCGGCGGTCGATCACCCGGCTGAAGATCAGGATCGGAGCGCTCGACCTGTTCATGCCGGACGTGCTCAAGCCTGAGGCTCGGCGCTGGCGCACCGGGCTTCGGGCCGCCGCGGCGGGCGAGCCGATGCCGGAGCTGCCGCCGGAATC
>DATHBY010000409.1:0-3080 GCA_035295885.1 Allosphingosinicella sp. | reverse complement strand
ACGAGGTCGAAGCGGCCGATCCAGAGCGCCGGATCGGCGAGGAAGCCGGGCATGAGCAGCCGGTCGCCGACCCCGAGGCGGCGCGCCTCCACGGCTATGCGCTCGCTTTCGGGGCCCGCGCCGACGATGACGAGCCGGGCGCCCGGCGAAGCCATGGCGGCAAAGGCGCGGACCAGGCGCGGCAGGTTCTTGACGGCGCGCAGCCCGGCGACGGTGCCGATCACGACCTCGCCCGACCGCTTCTCGAGCCCCGGTATCTCCTGCGCGGGCGGAGCGGCGTAGCGGCGGACGTCGATTCCGTTGGCGATCCTCACCACCTTGCCGGGCGGCTGCGCCCAGGCCTTTCGCGCGATCGCCTCGAGCCGCGCCGACGGCACCACCAGCTGGTGCGCCGCGCCGAGGCCGAGGCGGCGATAGAGGTTGCGGCGGGTCTTGAGCTCGGCCGCCTCGTCCTGGTTGAAGCCGTCCTCATGGTGGATGAGCGGCGGGAGGCTCATCCCCCTGGCAAACAGGTAGCGCGCCATCACCGCGTCGAACGCGCCCCAATTATAGGTGAGGACGAGGTCGAAGCGGCGCATGTAGCGCGCCAGCCGGAACAGGCGCGGCAGGCCGGGCAGGCCGGTGAGCGGAGGCGCGTCGCCCGGAAAGTCGGCCTTCACCGCCGCCGCGATCGCCTTGCGGGCGCCGAGCTCCCCCGGCGAGGCCGAGATGACGACATGCTCCGCAGCCCCCGAGAAGGCGTTCATCAGCTGCACCGCCCGAGCCTCCTTGCCGCCGTGGCCGAAGGTCGAATGGGCGTGGAGGATGCGCACCGGGCTCATGGCGCCCAGCATGGCAGGTGCGGCCCCTCCCCGTCACCCTCTTCGTGACGGGAGGGGGAACGGCGCTACTCCGCCGCGACCTGATACGGTTCCTCGACGCCCGCCAGCCGGTCGAAGGCATCGGCATAGCAACCATATTCGGCGACCTGCCGCCGCCAGCAGGAGGACGGCGCCGGCGCCCTGGGCGCCGGCGGCGCGATTGCGGGGATCGAGCGCGGGCGCGCCGTCGGCCGGTCGACCACCATCTGGTGGAACCATTCGCCCGCATAGGTGCCGTCGAAGCGGTGCACCCGCGAGCCCAGGATCCGTCCCAAAGGAGTGCCGTCCAGCGCGAAGATGGTGGTTTCGAACAGGAAGCCCCGCGGCTCCCCCGCGGTGCTGTAGACATACATCGTCATACGCTTGCCCTCTTACCCGGTCCGGATGCGGCTGCGCTCCGGAACGCCCGCCAAAATGTTCGTCCCCGCGCGCCCGGCAGGCAAGCTCGTACAAACCCGTAGTTAACCCAATGCCGCTAAGCCGGGGGCCGGACAGTCGGAGCATGACCGGATCGTGAAGCTGATCGTGATGAAGAAGGGGGGCGAACCCGGCAATGTCGCGATCAATCCCGACATGGTGACTCACGTCCGCACGGCTTCCGGTCCCTTCACTGACATCTATTTCGGCGAGCATCGGGTGGCGGTCGAGGGCACCTTCTCCCAGGTGGTCGCCAGGCTCACCGGCGAGTCCGAGGCCGTGGACAGCTCCAAGAGCTGGTTCCCGGCGCGCTGAGGCGCGCCGGGCGCCAGCCTACAGGAAGAAGTCCCCGGCGCTGAGCGGAGTCGGCCCCTGCAGAGTGAGCTCGATGACGAGGTCGCCGACCCCGTCGCCGTCGACGTCGCCTTCGACCAACCAGGTACCGCCCGACTGGAACGCTCGAAGCTGACCGGTCGAGGCGGCGCCCGAGCCGGTGAAAGCGTTCGAGCCGATCCAGGTGAAGGCCTGGTTGCCGGCGACGAGGCTGTTGGCGTCCACCCGGCTGAGGTCGATCTTGTCGGTTCCCGGGGTGAAATCGAGAATGTGGTCGCGCGAAGCGGCGTTGGAGTGAGTCACATTGTCGTAGCGGAACGTGTCCGCCCCGCCGCCGCCGGTCAGCTGGTCGGCTCCGACATGGCCGTGGAGAAGGTCGTTCTGGGCGCCGCCTTTCAGGGTGTCGTCGGCGCGGCCGCCGAACAGACGGAAATTGCCGTCCGTCTCGAGGCTGCCGTCGAGGATCATGGTTTCGTTGGCCTGAAGCAGCGTGCCGGACACGGTGAGCTCGACGCCCGCATCCAGCATATTGTCTGCTAGCGTGATGTTGTAGTCGAACTCGGTGCCGCCGCCGCGCGCGTAGCGCTCGTCGGTGGCCGAGGTCAGGGTCATGTTCTCGATGCTGGTCATCAGCCCGAAATAGCCCGGAGCGTTGAAGTCGATCGTGTAATTGCCGCGGAAGAAGATTCCGTCATACCCGCCGGGGCCCCCGTTCACCGTATCGCCCGGCTGGAAGCGCTCTTCGGCGTAGATGAAGATGTCATGCCCGAAGCCGCCCATCAGGGTGTCCACGCCCTTGCCGCCGTAGACGACGAAGCTGGCATCGGTCTCGGCCGAGCCGTCGAAGGTGAAATCCTCCCCTTCGAGCAAAGCCGCCGCGTTGATCCGCGCCTGCACCCCGGCCGCGAAATTGGCGTCGTGGGTGGTGAGGATATAGTCGTAGCGGTTGGTGCCCGGATCTCCGAAGTTCGTGTTGCCGCCGCCGAGGATCGATATATTCTCGATCTGGGTGATGTTGGCGGTCAGGGTCAGCGAGCCGTAGGGGCCCTGAAGGATGAGCGTGTCCACGCCCGCTCCGCCGTTGACCACGTCCGCCGAAGTCAGCGATCCGATGAAGAAGATATTGTCGTTACCGTCGCCGGCCATCACCGTGTCGTCGCCGCCGTCGTAGAGCCGAAGAATGTCGTTGCCGGCCCCGCCGGTGATGACATTGTAGCCCGAATTGCCGCGGAAATCGTGATTGACGTTGGACGTCGCGGTCAGGTTTTCGACGTTCGGGCGCGCCGCCAGGCTGTAGACGGCGAGCCCGGTGCGGACCTCGTCCGTGCCTTCGCCCGCATTCTCCTCGATCGCGTCGCCGGCATTGTCGACGAAATAAACGTCGTTGCCGCCGCCGCCGCGCATGGTGTCGGCGCCGGCGCCGCCGTCGATGACGTCGTTGCCGGCGGCGCCGGTGATGACGTTGTTCCC
>DATHBY010000408.1:0-5715 GCA_035295885.1 Allosphingosinicella sp. | reverse complement strand
GTTCGTATTGTCCTTCACATTCTCGTCGATGTGCCAGAGCAGAAGCCCTTCCGCGGGCAGGTGGCGATCGAAGCCCTGCCGGAACCGCGCCTCGGCAAGGAAATATTCGGCCCGGCTTTGCCCCTCCGTCCAGAGCCGAAGCGCGGTGTGGCCGGTCTTGATGTCCTTGAGAGTCACCGCCTGGTTCTGGGCGACATTGGTTACGTTCGCCCAGCCTTGCTTCGACTTGCACCAGGCGGACGGGTGGCACGGGGTGTTCCCGTCGCCGAGCCAGGAGCCTCCGCCCATCAGGCAGTAATTGCCGACGCCGCGCGAGGAATAGTCGCTGTCGTAGAGATCGGGCCAGGCGAACAGCAGGTGCCCGAGCTCGTGCGCGGTGACTCCGAGGCGGGCATCCTCCGGTATGGTCAGATAGGCATAGACGTTGACGCCATCGACCTTCCTGCTCTTAGGAAGCACCCATTTGTGGGACCAGATGTCGTTCTTGTCCTTGGTCTGCTCCGCCCCCCTTCCGGCATGAACCACGACGAAGGCGTCGACATAGCCGTCCTTGTCGTTGTCGTAGTCCGAGAATTTCAGGTCGGGATCCGCCTTGGCCAGCGCGTCCCTCGCCATTTCCTTGATCTTCTGAGTCTTGCCCATGGCGTTGTCGGCATAATGCTTGATCGTCTTGGGCAGCAGATAGGGACCGACCACCTTGCCGCCGATGCTGACGAGCCCGTGGGAAACGTCCGCGAAATATTCGGCGACGCTTCCGGTCGCCACCTGGCCGGTCGAGAAGAACAGCTTTTCGAACTCGGCCTTGGACCTCGTCATCCTCTTGTCCGAAAATTCGACCAGCACGACCGCCACGTTCAGCCTGCCCCGCAGCGGCCCCCGCTCCGAGGCGGCGGAGACCGCTTCCGCGAAGCCGAGGCCCCTTCCGGTAGCGGCGGGCGGCCGGACCACTCCGTCGTTGAGGCCGGGCTCCCTCGGCTCGACGATCCGAGTGCCCGCCGCGAAGCCGAGGGATTTCAGCGCCTTCTCCCTGTCCCGCTCGATCTCGGTGCGGATCTCCGGGGCGGGGGCGACGAAGCAGCAGCCGCGATGGTGGGCTGGAGGCAGCGATTTGGCCGGTCGGCGCATCATGTTTCTCCCGAGTCGGGGAGGCCCATTGTGACATCCGGCGGCGATCCTATCCAGCGCCTCCGCGAGAAGCCGGGGCCGGGAAAGGCAAGCCGGGACGCCTGCGATTGCCCGGGCCGGGAGCGGCGTCTAAGCGGCGTCCATGGCCGACGGCGCGCCCCACCCCTTCCGAATCGCCAATTTCCGCTATTACTGGACTGCGCGGCTGACGGCGACCCTGGCGCAGGCGGCGATGATGCTGATCATCGGCTGGCAGGTCTACAACATCGCCCGTGCCGACGGGCTCGGAGTCGCCGCGGCCTCGGCCCGGCTTGGCCTGATCGGCCTCATCCAGTTCCTGCCGCTGTTCGCTCTGACTCCGGTCACCGGCTGGTTCGCCGACCGGATCGACCGGCGCCAGATCGCCCGGGCCACCATCGCGCTCCAGATCCTGTGCGCCGCCGCGCTCGCATACGCGACCTGGGCCGGCACGATCGGCCTCCTGATCCTCTACTCGGTCGCCTTCCTGCTCGGCATCGCCCGCGCCTTCTCCGGCCCGGCGCTGGGCGCGCTCGCTCCGAACCTGGTGCCTCGCGAGTCCCTTCCCAATGCGATCGCCCTCTCCTCCATCTCGTGGCAGGCGGGGATGGTCGCCGGTCCCGGCCTCGGCGGCTATCTCTACGCCTGGATCCCGGAAGCCTCCTATGTGGGCGCGGCCCTCCTGTTCGCGGTCTCGCTCCTGTGCCTGATGCTGATCGGGCCGGTGCCTCGACCCGAGGTCGACCGAAGCCGCCACCCGATCCGCCAGATGGTCGACGGCCTCGCCTATGTCCGGACCAACCGGCTGGTGCTCGCCGCAATCACCCTCGATCTCTTCGCAGTCTTCCTCGCCGGAGCGACCGCGCTCCTCCCGGTCTATGCCCGCGACATCCTCCAGGTCGGACCGGAGGGGCTCGCCCAGCTCGGCGCCGCGCCCGCGCTCGGAGCGACCCTCACGGCGCTCCTCTTCTCCTTCCGGCCGCTCAGGACCAACGTCGGAACCAAGATGCTGGGAGCGGTGATGGTCTTCGGGATCGCCACCATCGCCTTCGGCTTCTCGACCTGGATGCCGCTGTCGCTCGGCGCCCTGTTCGTTGTGGGAGCGTCCGACATGTTCTCGGTCTACGTCCGCCAGTCGCTGATCCAGCTCTCCACGCCCGACGCGATGCGCGGCCGGGTCGGCGCCGTCTCCCAGCTCACCATCTCCGCGTCGAACGAGCTCGGCGAAGCGGAATCGGGCTTCCTAGCCGCCCTGATCGGGCCGGTGGCGGCGGTGGTGGCGGGCGGAGTCGGAGCCATCGCGGTCACCCTCCTGTGGATGCGCTGGTACCCCGAGCTGAGGCGGGCCCGAACCTTCGATGCGCCGGCACCGGCGGAGACCGGGTGACCGGAGGCCGGCTGAGACGCTTTCCGTGCCCCTCTGGTACCACCGTCTTGATCGGAGGCTCCTTCGAATGGCCACCTACGGACCTACTTCCTGTAGAGGCCCTTGCTGACCGTCACGTCAAGCGCCGGGCCGCCTTCCGGGCCGGGCTCGAACTTGCGGCTTCCGGTAGGCCAGGCCTTGCATGGGTCGGGCGCCAGGACCCTGCGCCTCTTCCCGGCCTCGAGCTGCTCGTGGCGGGTTACCCAGCAGCCAAGGATCGAGCCGTCGGCCGCCACTCGCAGCTTCGCCTGGGTCGCGGTCAGCTCCTCGCCCCAACTGACCGGGTTCATCGGCGGCGGCTGGCGGCCGGCGACGACGATCATCTCGAAATAGGTCTGCTGCACCCACTGGCCCGAGGTTCGCGCTTCCTCGGCCAGGGTCGGCGGAGCGTTGCAGGTCACCGGCGAGATGGCGCGGTTGTTGACCGTGATCGTGCATTCGATCGCTCCCGCCGGGCTCGCTCTCATCGTCGCGACCAGCCACCGCGATTCCATCGGGATCAGATCCTCCGGCAAGCGCCAGACGATCCGCGAAGCGACGGAGTCGGCGATCGGCCTGCCCCGGCTGTCGATCGCGGGCGTGAACCTGGCACGAGTCTGCATCAGCCGGCAGGTCGTCGAATCGAGGCTCGCCGAGCCGCTCGACTGAGTGATCATGCAGCTCGTGACCCGCCCGTTCGCCCCGACCTCGAGGCGGAAGCCGACCGCTCCCTCCTCGCCTTTCTCCACGGCTTCGGCGGGATAGTCGTCCGGCGTGAACAGGGCGCCGAGATTGGCCCGAGCGCGCGTCGGCCCCCCCAGGCGCGGGGGCGGCGGAGGCGGCGGAGGGGCCGGCCGATACCCGGGCTGTGCGCCCTGCAGAAGCAGTCCCGTGACGATCGAGATCATTGTTTTTCCCCGAGAAACGCGAGCCTGCCTTTACCCGGTTTGCGGCCGCCTGAACAGCGGATGGAAGGCGCGGGAAGCGCCGCCGTGCGCTTTCCACCCATGGCGGACACTTAGCGGTCGTCCCGCGGCGGCGGGCTAACCGCCACTCGAAATTCAAGTCCGCGGCCCGGTCCAGTTGACCAGCGCCCATCTGACGCCGCTGCGCACCGGAGTCACCCGGTGAAGCGTCCGCGACAGGAAGACTCGCGCGCCGCCGCGCGGCAGGGTGCGGGCCTTGCCGATCAGGTCGGGAAGGATCTCGAGGTCGCCGCCGTCATGGTCGCCGGGCTCGGACAGCTCGACCGAGACCGACAGCAGCCGCTCGTCGTGGCGGTCGGCGCCGGAGTCGGTGTGCCAGGCCTGGAAATGGTCGCCGAACGCGTAGCGGAGGATCTGCACCGGCTCGGTCATCGGCGCGACCGCGACTCCCAGCTCGGCGGCGGCGTCGGCGAACAGGGCGTCGAGCCTGTCGAAGAACCAGGCGGTCGCCTGCCCGCGCTCCTGCATCGACACGGCGACACGGCGCACCCGGTCGGGCGGGATATGGCCGGAGCCGCCATAGGTCGGCGCCGGAGCCAGCGCCGAGCCTTCGGCCAGAGCGATCAGCCGGTCGCATTCCTCGTGCGAGAAGGCGGCGGCGCGCTCGACATGAATAAGGTTCATCGCCCTTCTGCTAGCGCGCCGGTCCCGGAGGCGATAGCGGGAGTTGAAGCTGCTGCCTCGCCACCCAATGTGGGGCCGGCCAAAGGAGAGGAGTCCAGATGAGAGCCGCCAGCATCCTCGATACGATCGGCCGCACCCCCCATATCCGGGTCAACCGCCTGTTCGGCGATGCCGAGGTCTGGGTGAAGTCGGAGCGCTCCAATCCCGGCGGTTCGATCAAGGACCGGATCGCCCTGGCGATGATCGAGGAAGCCGAGCGCTCCGGCGCCTTGAAGCCGAACGGAACGATCGTCGAGCCGACCTCGGGCAATACCGGC
The DNA here is from genome assembly GCA_035295885.1 of Allosphingosinicella sp. Taxonomy (GTDB): domain Bacteria; phylum Pseudomonadota; class Alphaproteobacteria; order Sphingomonadales; family Sphingomonadaceae; genus Allosphingosinicella. Next base: position 1,240 of record DATHBY010000408.1, on the reverse strand, counting down.
ATCGGCCTCGCCATGGTCGCCGCGGTCAAGGGCTACAAGCTCATCCTCGTCATGCCGGAGAGCATGAGCCTGGAGCGCCGCCGGCTGATGCTGGCCTACGGCGCCAGCTTCGACCTCACCCCGCGCGAGAAGGGCATGAAGGGCGCGATCGAGCGCGCGAAGGAGCTGCTCGGCGAGATCGAGGACAGCTGGATGCCTCAGCAGTTCGAGAACCCCGCCAATATCGAGGTCCACCTGCGCACGACGGCGCAGGAGATACTCGAGGATTTCCGCGATTCGCCGATCGACGTCCTGATCACCGGAGTCGGCACCGGCGGCCACATCACCGCCTGCGCCGAGATACTCAAGAAGGAATGGCCGGAGCTGAAGGTGTTCGCGGTCGAGCCGACCTTGTCCCCGGTCATTTCGGGCGGCCAGCCCGGCCCTCACCCGATCCAGGGCATCGGCGCCGGCTTCATCCCCGCCAACCTCCACACCGACGTCATCGACGGAGTAATCCAGGTCGATCCGGCCGACGCCAAGGAGATGGCCCGACGGGCGGCTCGCGATGAAGGCGTGCTGGTCGGGATCAGCTCCGGAGCGAGCCTCGCCGCGGTGAGCCGGAAGCTCGACGAGATCGGCCCAGGCAAGCGCATCCTCACCTTCAATTACGACACCGGCGAGCGCTACCTTTCGGTGCCGGACTTCCTTCCGGAGGCTTGAGGAGTCCGGCCTTCGATACGTCATCGATACGCCGGTTCGACAAGCTCACCGGCTACTCAGGATGAGCGGTGGAGGGTTCTCCCGGCCGCTCATCCTGAGTAGGGACTAAGCCTGGCGAAGCCCCGTATCGAAGGACGCGCGAAATTTCCGCCGCCAGCGTCTCCGCCGCGTCGCTGCGCAGATCGACGATTCGCGGCGCGTTGATCAGCGAGGCGCCGGCGGTGTCGATCGACAGGGTGGCGAGGCCGAGACGGCGCTGGAGCGGGCCGCGGCTGAGGCTAAGCGCCTGGATGCTGGCGAGCGGCACCAGCCAGAGCCGCCGCCGCCACACGCCGCGGGCGACGAAGAGCATGTCGCCGTCCAGCGCATAAAGGTGGAACCGCCGCTCCAGCGCCGCGGCGACTGCGAGCAGCGGCAGCAGCGCCGTCATCACCGGTGCGAGCGGCACCCAGTAGGACAAGACCGCGATCGCGGCGAGCGCCGGCACCAGCCTCCCGGCGACGCTGCGCGCGATATGGCGCCTCGACACCCGGATCAG
>DATHBY010000407.1:0-4217 GCA_035295885.1 Allosphingosinicella sp. | reverse complement strand
GAAGGGCACGCCGCGGGTCATTCCGCGGTCCGCCTCGCCAGGTCGGCCAGGCCGCCGGCGGCGAGCAGGATGAGGTGGGGCAGGATCGGGGTCCGGTAGCGCCAGTCGAAATCCACCTGCACCAGCGCATGGAACAGGGCGTAGGACAGCACCGCCCCGAACGCCGCCAGGAAAACCTTGCGCTCCGGCGCGGCGAACCGGGTGCGTCCGCGCCAGAGCGCGACTGCGAGCCAGAGGGTCAGCGCGTAGCAGGGCAGGAAGAAGGCCAGCTGGACCAGCCAGTGGCCCCAGCTGAACGTCGCCGCGCCGATCGCGAAGAAGTGGAGGAAACGATCGGCCGAGATAAGGACATAATCGGCGAGGGCGGCGGGCGGCGGATGGTAAGTCTCCGGCCGGGCGCTCACCACCTCGCCGAGCGCATATTCGGCCGCCGAGGTCCTGAAGGCGGCCGACAGCGCGTCCAGCGGCCACCGTCCCGGGTCCTGGACCAGCCAGGCGAAGGCCAGGACCATGGCCGCTATTCCGATCCCGAGCGCCGCCAGCACGGGGCCGCGGCGGACCCCGGTCCGGGTCCTCGCCAGATAGATCGCCCAGGCGAGGTCGGGGAGCAGGACCATTCCGGTCGGGCGGTAGAACACCCCGGCCGCGGCCGGCGCCAGCACTGCGAGCCATCCCTTGGAGTCGCCGAGGATCCTCGCCGCCGCCAGAGTGAAGATGCCGAAGGCGATGAGGACGAAGGTCGGATCCGAGATCACCAGCGGAACCCACATGAGCAGGTCGAAGCAGCCGAGGCAGAGGAGCAGCGCACCCCAGGCGGCGGCACCGCTCCCCGTCGCCCGGGCCGCCAGCCTGACGATCAGGACGGCGAGAGCGACGTGAGCGGCGAAGTTGAGTACGACCAGGGCGGTCGCCCACCCTTCGCCGAAGCCCAGCCGAAGCAGGGCGAGCAAGGTCGCGAACAAGGCGTAGAGGATCGCCGGGAAGCCGCCGCTCGCCTCGGCGATCAGCCGCGGATAGTCGAACCCGCTCTCGATCAGCCGCGCCGAATAATAAGCGTAAGCATGGCTGTCGCCCGACATTCTCACCCCGGCGGCCAGTGCGAAGAGGCCGTGGCAGGTGCCGACCAGCAAGGCTGCCGCCCACCATGGCGGCGCCTTCACGCCGGCGAGGCGGTCCAGCCACGGCGCGGCCTTCGGCATTTCAGCAGTGCGAGCTTCGGCCGGAAAGGGGCTCGCGCGCCGCCTTGCGGGCGTCGTAAAGGCCCGCGGCGGCGAGCAGAGCCAGGCCGGCCAGAAGGCAGGTCGCCGCCGCCTGCGCCGCCCCCGGCGCGCCCGCTCCGGGCGAAGCGCCGATCCAGCGCCAGCCCGCCAGGCCCGCGGCGGCGGCGATCATGGCAGTTGCCGCCAGCAGCTTGACCGAGCCGAGATTCCACGCACCGGTGAAATATTTGGCCCTCAGCCGGCTCACGAAGCGGCTCGCAGTCATCAGAGCGAAGCGCGGAGCCACCCGGCGCAGCCTCAGGCTGCTGCCCGATCCGGGATAGCAGGCCGGCAGCGGCACGTCGGCGACGACGGCATCCACCAGGTTGAGCCGGAAGAGCATGTCGGTCTCGAAGAAGAAGCAGTCCGCAAGGGGGTCGAGCCCGACCCGCTCGAGCGCGTGCGCGTGGATTGCGGTATAGCCGTTGGCCGGGTCGGAGATCCGCCAATAGCCGGTCGCAGCCTTGTGGAGGACGGAGAGCAGGATGTTGCCGGCGCGGCGGGCCGGAGGCATTGCCTTGAGGGCCCGCGGCGGCGAGCCGGACGGCATCAGGTAAGCCGGGGCGAAGCGGTTGCCCTTCGCGTAATCGGCTTTGCCCTCGACGATCGGGGCGATCAGGCGGCGGATATGGCGCGGGTCCATCTGACCGTCGGCGTCGAGCTTGACGATGATCCCGACCCCGTCGGCCAGGGCGCGCGCATAGCCGCGCTTCATCGCTCCGCCGACCCCGAGATTGCGCGGATTGCGCAGGAGGACGACTCGCGGGTCGGCATTCCCGCTCAGCGCCCGCTCGCCGGTCGAATCGGGGCAGCCGTCGTCGATGACGTAGATATGGTCGACCTCAGGTCCGATGGCGCGAAGCACCGCTCCGATCGTGGCGGCCGCACGGAACGAGGGAATGACGACCGCCAGCCGCGGCGCCGGGCCGTGGGCGGGAGCGGGGAGGGGGCCGACTCGCTCCCCGCGACTCAACTGGTCAACCGGCTTCATCAACTCCCCCGAGCCGCACGCCCCCATGCGGCGAAATACTGATGCACGTTAAGCGCTGCGTCGTCCTAGCAGAATCGGTGCTCCGCGCCAGAGCCTTGATCGCCGGAGCGGAGACATCACTTGCACGCAGGGCAGGGGATCGGGCTAAGGAGCGCCATGTTCACGGACAGCCACTGCCATCTAAACTACAAGGGCCTGGTCGAGGAGCAGCAGGCGGTGCTCGCCCGAGCCCGGGCGGCAGGCGTCGGCGCCATGCTCAACATCTCCACCCGACAGTCCGAATGGGACGAGGTGATCGGCCTCGCCGAGCGCGAGAGCGACGTCTGGGCCTCGGTCGGAATCCATCCGCACGAGGCGGACGCCCATCCGGACGTGCAGACGGCGAACCTGGTCGAGCGCGCCGGCCATCCGCGCGTGGTCGGAATCGGCGAGAGCGGCCTCGATTTCTACTACGACCATAGCGACCGCGACCGGCAGCGCGACAGCTTCCGGGCCCACATCGCCGCCGCCCGCGAAACCGGGCTTCCGATCATCGTCCACACCAGGAAAGCCGAGGCAGATACCTACGCGATCCTGGCGGAGGAGATGGGGAAGGGGGCCTTCACCGGGGTCATCCACTGCTTCACGGCCAGCCAGGATTTCGCGGACAAGGCGCTGGGCCTTGGGCTTTATGTGTCCATCTCGGGAATCGTGACCTTTAAAAATGCCGGAGAGTTGCAATCTTCGGCGAAGATGATCCCTTCCGACCGCCTCCTCATCGAGACCGACGCGCCGTTCCTCGCCCCAGTGCCGCACCGTGGCCGCCCCTGCGAGCCCGCCTTCGTCGCCGATACCGCCCGTTTCCTCGCCGAGCTGCGGGGGGAGCCGGTGGAGGCCTTGGCGGAGCTCACCAGCGCCAATTTCCGCAAGCTTTTCAGCAAGGTGATCTGATGAAGGTCACCATCCTCGGCTCCGGCACGTCGAGCGGCGTGCCCCGGGTCGGCAACGACTGGGGCCAGTGCGACCCCTCCAACCCGAAGAACCGCCGCCGCCGGGTGTCGATCCTGGTCAGCCACAACAACGCCCGGATCCTCGTCGACACCGGGCCCGACCTTCGCGAGCAGCTGCTCGACGCGAACGTCACCGGCGTCGACGGAGTGATCTGGACCCACGACCATGCCGACCATTGCCACGGCATCGACGATCTTCGCCAGCTCTACCATGCCCGAGGCCGGCCGGTCGCGGGCTATGCCCGCCTCGAGACGCTGGAGAGCCTCAAGCTTCGCTTCGCCTACGCCTTCGACGGCAAGAGCGGCTATCCGGCCGTGGCCACCGGCGAGCTGCTGCCCGACCATATGAATCTGAACGGCATTTCGGTGCAGGTGGTGGACCAGCCGCACGGCGACATCACGACCGCCGGCCTCAGGTTCGACGCGGGCGGTCACTCCGTTGTATATTCCACGGATTTCAATGAGATGACGCCAGAAATGGAGATTCGTTTTCAGGGCGTGGACCTGTGGATCGTCGACAGCCTGCGGCGCCGGCCGCACCCGACCCACCCGCATCTCGACCTGGCGCTCGACTGGATCGCCCGGCTTCGGCCGAAGCGCGCTGTTCTGACCCACATGGACAACAGCATGGACTATGAGACATTGCTGGGGGAGCTGCCGGACGGGGTCGAACCGGCCTATGACGGCATGGAGATCCGCCTGTGAACGACGGCGACCAGGCAGTCAGCTTTCTCTATCTGATGGGGGTGCTCGTCCTCGTCGTCAGCGCTCTGCTGGTGCGCCGGATCCCGCTGGGGCAGGGGCTCAAGATGTTTGCCGGCTGGGTCCTGATCTTCCTCGCCGCCTTCGTCGCATTCACGCTGAAGGACGATTTCACGGCGCTCGGCAAGCGAGTCCTGGCCGAGAGCCGCGGCGAGGGCGACATGGTCTCGGCGGGCAGGGAGTTGCGCATCCGCAAGTCGCTGGACGGCCATTTCT
>DATHBY010000406.1:0-7154 GCA_035295885.1 Allosphingosinicella sp. | reverse complement strand
TGGATGGCTCTCACCATGTGGGGCGAGGCGCGCAACGGCGGCGAGGATGCGATGCGCGCCGTCGGCCACGTCATCGACAACCGCAGGCGGGCGAACACCCACGGCCGCTACGCCACCGAGACGGTCAGCGCCGCGTGGCAGTTCAGCGCCTGGAACAGGAACGACCCGAATTATCCGGCGATGATGAACATCGACAAGCTCCGCCCCGGCGGCGAGGATCATCGCATGTGGCTCACCGCCAGGCGAGTGGCCGACGAGATCCTCTCCGGCGCCTCGGCCGACCCGACCGGCGGAGCGCTCTTCTACCACACCGCCGCGGTATCGCCGCGCTGGTCGGCGGGGCTGGCGCCGATCCGGGTGATCGGCGGGCACCTGTTCTTCCGGACCGCGCGCTGACCCGGCTGGCGCTCGCCGCAGCCCCGATCGCGGTGCTTTGCGCTTGCTCTGCCCCTGAACCCCCGCCGAGGGCGGACGAGGTGAAGCCCGCGCGCACGGCTTCGGCTCCGGCGCCGGCCTATCTGGGCGTGCTCCGCGACTCGCACGACGTCTGGCCAATGGCGATCGTCGGCGGCACCTTCCGGATCGTCGACGGCTGCGCGATGGTCGGGGAGCATCTGCTCGTCATGCCGCGCGGCTCGACTCTGGCCGGCCTCGAGCCCGGCACCGAGGTGGAAGGCGGCGGCGGCGAGTTCCCGCTGGCGAGCTTCACCGGCCGCAACGCGCCCTGGGCGCTGGCCGAGCCGATCCCGGAGCGGTGCGCCCGGCTCGCGACCAGGGCGCTGGTCACGGTGGGCCTGAGGGACCAGTCGCGCAGGCGCCCGGCGCCGCCGCAGGCCACGCCGCCGCCGCCGGTTTCCGACCCGGCGAGCTGCCCGCCGGGGACTAAGCTCTCCTTCGGTCTGTGCCGCAAGCCGGACGGAACCGTGGTCCGGGTCGTCGAGCGCCGCTAGGCCGAAGTCGGCACAAGGCGTCCCCGGGTCTGGCGAAGGATTGGCCCGGCTCCTGTGCCGGGCCGGGACAGGGGCTCGAAGGCCCGACTTCGCCGCTTGCCGGGTTGGTAAAGAGCGCGTTAACCCCGGGCCATGGACCGCCTGATTCCCGCCTCCGAAGACATCAGACTCTTCCTCCTGACCTTCGCCGGCGGGCTGGTCTTCTTCTCCACTTTCATCGCCTGAGGGCACGCGCTTCTCCGCATAGGAGCGCGGGCCCCCAATTTAACCGTCATTGCGAGGAGCACAGCGACGAAGCAATCCAGCTTCGGAGTTTGCGTCCTTCGCTGCACTGGATTGCTTCGCTGCGCTCGCAATGACGTTTACTAATCGCAGGCCTTGTGCAGCTTCCACGCCAGCCAGGCGGCGCCGAGGCTCGCCACCGCGACCATCAGCAACGTCTCCTCGATCGACACTCCGAGCTGGACCAGGCCGGTGAGGACGACCGCGGCCAGCACCATCCCTCCGGAATTGACGATGTTGTTCGCGGCGACGGTTCGAGCCGTCTCCGATTTGGGGACGGTGGTGGTCAGGAAGGCGTAGAGCGGGACGACGAACATTCCGCCCGAGACCGCGACTCCGAACAGGTCGAACATCACCCATTCGGCCTGCGGGATCCGCACGAAGGTGGCGAGATCGATGAGGTCGTGGCTCTGCACCGGCCAGGACAGGGAATTGTAATAGAGGTGGGTGATGAACAGCCCCATCGCGATCGCCGAAGCCGGCGAATAGATTGCGGCGACCCGGCCCTTCAAAAGCCGGTTGATCACCACCGAGCCGACCGCCACCCCGACCGAGAAGATGGCGAGAAAGAGCGTCGCCACCTGCTCGTTCGCCTGGAAGACGTTCTTGACCAGGGGCGGGAACTGGGCGGCCAGGATCGCACCCATCATCCAGAAGAAGCTGATGCAGACGATCGCGAGGAACAGGCGGGGGATGTGAAGCGTCGCGTTCACCAGCGTTATTGAGGCGCGGATGATGTGCCAGTCCATCTTCAGCGGCGGGGCGTCGGGCTCGGGCGGGGCGGGCGGCACCTGCTGGCCGGCGATCCGGCCGATCACCGCCACCGCAAGCACGGCCGCGGCGGCGACGGGCGGCTTGATCAGCCCGCCCGCGATCGTGCCCGCCAGGATGGCGACATAGGTGCCGGCCTCGACCAGGCCGGTCCCGCCGAGCACTTCGTCCTTCCTCAGATGCTGCGGAAGCACCGCATATTTGATCGGCCCGAAGAAGCTCGAATGGACCCCCATCGCGAACAAAGCGGCGAGCATCAGCGGGATGTTGTGGAGGAGGAGGCCGGCGGCGCCGAAGATCATGATGACGATCTCGGCCGTCTTGACGATTCGGACGATCCGGGCCTTGTCGGTCGAGTCGGCGAGCTGCCCGGCCAGCGCCGAGAACAGGAAGAAGGGGAGGATGAAAACCCCGCCCGCAACGGCGTTGAAGGTCGCCTCCTTGGTCGGATCGGAATAGACGTAATAGGTGACCAGGATCACCATCGCCGTCTTGAAAAGATTGTCGTTGAAGGCGCCCAGGAACTGGGTGACGAACAGCGGCAGGAAGCGCCGCTTGGACAGCAGGTGGATCGAATCCTGCACTTACGCTCAGGCGCGGGCGGCGGGGGTGCGTCGGAACATGCGCGAGCGGTCATAGCCGCTATGGCGCGCCGGTCAAACGTTCACAGGCGGTGCTCGACCCGCTAAGGGACGGAGCCAGCCGATGCTGACCTTGCCCAACATCCTCACACTGTCGCGGATTTTCGCAGTGCCCCTGCTCGTTTTCCTGCTGTGGAAGCCGGGCTGGTACGATTACGCAGTCACATTCGGCCTCTACTGCCTGGTCGGGATCACCGATTATTTCGACGGCTATCTCGCCCGGGCCCAGGGGACGGTGTCGAGGCTCGGGATCTTCCTCGATCCGATCGCCGACAAGATCATGGTGGTCTCGGTCATCGCCATGCTGATCTCGACCCGCCAGGCCGACGCGGACCCCGTCATCTACGGTTTCCATATCGTGCCGGCGCTCATCATATTGCTGCGCGAGATCGCCGTCTCCGGCCTTCGGGAATTCCTCGCCGGCATCCAGGTCTCGCTACCGGTCAGCCGCCTCGCCAAGTGGAAGACGGCTCTTCAGCTCATCGCGCTCGGCGCTCTCATCCTCGGCGCCGCCGTCCCGCAATTGCCCTGGGTGCTCGGCACCGGCCTAGTCAGCCTGTGGGCGGCGGCGACTCTGACCCTGGTGACCGGGTGGGATTATCTGCGGGTCGGGTTGAAGCATATGGACTAAAAATCCGCCCCTGCATTCGCCGGGGAAGGGGGACCACCCGAAGGGTGGTGGAGGGGTAATTGCACCGGCCTGCGCCAGCTACCCCTCCACCAGGCTTCGCCCGCGGCTGCTTCGCAGCAGGTTCCGCCTTCCGGCATGCCCCCGGCACGCCGCGGCTACACCCCCATCCCCAACTCCGATGGGGAGGATCTTACTAGACTTTGTCCTGCCGAAGCAGAATCGTCACCCCGGACCTGATCCGGGGTCCACCTTTTTCTCAATCCCGGTGGAGCAAGAAGGTGGATGCCGGATCAAGTCCGGCATGACGAATGCCTCGCTTCCATCACAATAGGACAAACTCTAGAACGGCGTGACCCGCTGGAACGTCACGCCCTTGAGCTCCGGAAGCGCCTTGAGCTGCGGCTCGACCTTGGCGAGGTCGCCGACGACGACGAGGGTCATCTTCTTCAGCGGCAGCGAGCGGCCGGCGAGGCGCTGCATGTCGGCGCCCGTCACCCGAAGCACGTTCGGCACATAGTCGGTCAGCCAGTTCGCCGGAAGTCCGTGGAAGTCGCGCTCGGCGACCGAGCCGATAAGGCCCGCCGGGCTCGCATTCTGGAGGACGAAGGTGCCCGCCATCCAGGTCCGCATTCCCGCGGCCTCCTCCTCGGGCACCGACTCGGTCTGCAGCCGCCGGATCTCGCCGAACACCTCCTTGAGAGCGGCGCCGGTGACGTCGGTGGTGACGTCGGCGTCGAACCCCCACTGCGCCTCGCCCGGATTGTACGAGACGGACGAGTAAGGCGAGTAGGTATAGCCCTTCTGCTCACGGATATTGGCGGTGATCCGCGACGTGAAGGAGCCGCCGAGCAGTGCGTTGGTGACCCTGAATCCGATATCCTCGGGCGCGCCCGCGACCGGCGCCGGAAAGGCGAGCCGAAGGGTCGATTGCGGAGCTCCGGGGCGGTCGACCAGGATCACCTTCGGGCCGGACTGCGGAGTGGGCGGCAGGCTGAGCCGCCCCGACCCGCCGGCCCAGCCGCCGAAGGCCTGGTGGATGGCGGCCTTGACGGCCGCCTTGTCGAACCGCCCGGCGACGAACAGCCGCGCCCGCTTCGCTCCGAAATTGCCCCGGTAGAAGCGGCGCACGTCGTCGAGCTTATAGGCCTTGAGCTGAGCTTCCGTCGGGTAGAGGCGGCCGTAGGGGTGCTTGGGCCCGTAATAGGCCGCGGCGAGTGCGGCCTCGGCGGCCGACTGGGGCTGCGACTTGGCGACCGCGACGTTGCGCGCATAGCTCTGCCTGACCCGCTCGAATTCGGATTGGGGAAGGTCCGGCCGCTGGCTGACGTCGGCTATCAGCCGGACGGCGTCGGCGGCATGTTCCGAAAGCACGTTCAATCCGAAAAAGGTTTCGTGAGCGCCCGCTCCGATGTTGAGGTTTCCGCCCATCGACGCGGCGGCGGCGGCGATGTCGGCGCCGGAGCGCCCGCCGGCCCCCTCGCGAAGCATCTGCGCAGCGAGCGCCGCAAGCCCGACATCCTCGCCCTCGTTGAGCGAGCCGGCATAGACCCTGAGGTTCACCACCGCCTTGGGAACGAGGCCGTAGGGGATGAGGGTCACCTGCATTCCGTTGGCCAGCCGGTAGGTCTCCGAGGCGGGGACGGTGAACGGCTTCGGAGTGCCGGCGGCCGGCATCGGCGGATATTCGTATTTCGGCTGGGCGGCGAGCGGAGCGGCGGCGAGGCCCAGAGCGGCGGCGGCGGCGAGGACTCGGCGGATCATTTCGAAGCTCCGGTGCTGGGGGCGGCCTTCGGGGCGGCGGGCTGGACGAGGAGGATCGAGCGGTTGGTCGGCCGCAGATATTCCCTGGCGGTGGCGAGCAGAAGCTCCGGGGTCACCTTGTTGAAGCCGGCCTCGAGCCGGTTCACCCATTTGGGGTCGTTCTCCCACATCGCGCCCACCGCGAGCAGGTCGACGAGGCCGAAGCGGGTCGAGGGATCGGCGAGATTGTAGAGGTTGGAGCGGATCTTGGTCCGCGCCCGGTCGAGCTCCTGGGCGCTCACCTTGCGGGTGCGGACGTCCTCGATGACGCTGTCGAGCGCGGCGGCGATCTCCTCCCGGCTCTTGGCGGGATCGTGGATGAAGGCGACCGTCCACAGCATCGGCCCGCGATAATTGTACATGTTGCCGAGGCCGATATTGATCCCGCCCTGGACTCCGCCGGCGATCCCGGTCTCGCGCACCAGCTTCTGGTAGAGCCGGCTGTCCTGGCCCTGGACCAGGATCTGGTCGAGGAGCCCCATCGCATACCATTGCTTCGACCCGCGCTCGGGCACGTGCCAGGCGGCGCTGAAGGCGGGGCGGGGCGCCAGCGGATCGGGCTTGATCCTGAACTTCTCCCGGGTCTGGCGAGGCTCGGAAATGTCGGGGATGCGCACCTTGGGTCCGGCCGGGATGCCGCGGAAATAGCGGTCGATCATCGCCCGGGTGCGGCCGTAATCGATGTCGCCGGCGACGACGAGAACGGCGTTGTTGGGCCTGTAGAAGCTGTCGAAGAAGGTCCTGGCGTCGGCGGCGGTCGCCGATTCCAGATCCTTCAGCTCGCCGTAGAAATTGTGCGAATTGTACCAGTTCTCGTTGGCGAGCTGCGGCATGTCGAGCCAGGGCCAGCCGCCATAGGGCTGGTTGAGGACGTTGACCTTGACCTCGTTGGCGACCACCCCCTGCTGGTTGGCGAGCGCCTCAGGGGTGAGGTCGAGCCCGCGCATCCGGTCGCCCTCCACCCAAAGCACGCTCTCGAGCGCGTTGGACGGCACCACCTCGTAATAATTGGTGTAGTCGAAGCGGGTGGAGCCGTTGTTCACGCCGCCCGAATTGTAGATGATCTTGTCGAAAACCCCCTTGGGCGCATTGGCCGAGCCCTGGAACATCAGATGCTCGAACAGGTGGGCGAAGCCGGTCCGGTTCCTCGGCTCGATCCTGAAGCCGATGCCGTAATAGACCGCGACCGTCGCCGTCGGCACCGAAGGGTCGCGCGACAGCACGACCTTGAGGCCGTTGGGAAGAGTGTAATATTGGGTCTCGATCTGCAGGCCGGGGCGGGCGGCGGCCGCGGCCCGCGGCTGCGCCGCCGCCTCGACCGAGCCGAACCCGAAGACGGCCAGGGCCGCCGCGGCCAGGAGCTTGCTTCGCATCGCTTTACCTCTCCTTTTGGCAGGAGCCATAGGAGCCCGCGCGAGCGCCCGTCAACGCCCGTCGGCTCGCCCGCATTGGCGCGCCTTGCTTATTCCGAAAACGCGGCCGGGCAGCCCGGCGCCGTCTTCGACGGGAAGATCCAGCGCGACTGGCGGCCGTGGCCGTCATGGACGGTGTCCGCTTAGCCTAGCTTTGCAGCTCGAGCACGGGCGTCCGGGGGAGGGGCTTTGGATTGGGGCGGCGGGTTCGCCAGTCGTCGGGCGTATCGATGTAGGTCACCGTCGCCCTGGCGAAGCGGTTCGCCTCTCCGCTGCTGGCGGTAATCCCCGTCCCGATGCGCAGAGTCAGGTGCCCGCTCCCCTCCACCATCGCGGCTTCGATCGCTTTCAGCAACGCTGCGAGGCCGTGAACGTCCAGGTGGATGAACAGCTCGGCGTCTCCCTCTGGCTTGTCCGGTTTGGGCTCCGACGTCATAGGGCCTCCTCGTGGTGGCGGGCGGGGAATTGGTCCCCTCGTCGCGTGATCAGCGCACTTTATCCGAATGAGGGTCTTTCAACGTTTCTCTTATCCATTTTCCCCCAAGCGATGTGATTTTTAATCTAATAAGAAATTTCTCGAACATGGATCGGGCATTTCGCTCTTTCACGCCCAGCAAGATTCTTTGTGCAAATAGGTGTCCTCGTGCCGCCGCATTTTGAAGCCATG
>DATHBY010000405.1:0-3908 GCA_035295885.1 Allosphingosinicella sp. | reverse complement strand
CGCCAGATCGCCGCCAGGATCAGCACGAATGCCGCCAGCCGAAGGAGGAACAGCCATGTGCGCTCCTCCGCCGGCACGCTGGAGAAGGTGAGCAACGCCTGGTTGAGGCCGAGGAGCCAGAAGGCGATGGCGAGGGCCGCGAACAGGCCGTCCCGGCTCCTCCTCCAGAAGCGAAGGAAGAAGAGTCCGGCGATGAGGAATCCGGCCGACACGGCGCCCGAGAGGAAGGGGATCAGCATGGGCGGCTATTCCTCCAGGTCCCAGATGAAGCCGATCAGAAGCACCGCGACAGCCGCGGACGCGAGAATCAGCCGGGCGACCTGGAGATTGACGTCGCGCAGGACGAGCAGGTCGATGATCACGACCAGGTTGTTCGCCGCCAGCAGCATGAAGCACAGCGCGCTCCACAGCAGCAGGCGGGCGCCGGTGCGCGCGTAATTGCGGGCGAGCAGGAACGCGCACGCGCTGCTGGTGACGAAGCACAGGACATAGACGGCGGTGGGGAAAGCCTCCGACACTAATCCCTCCGCAGCTTGAACGCGTCGGCGAAGGCGGCGACGCCGCTGTTCGCCGACAGCACGATCAGCCGCCTCACGGCATCGGGCTTCCTGGCATAGAGATCCTCCGTCTCGCCGACGCGCGTTTCCAGATCCGGAGTCGCCGGCCCGTAGCGCGCCCGGCCGTCGCGCTCGACCAGGATCAGCCCTCCGGCGAGCAGGGCTTCCACCCCAGTCGCCACCACGGCCTCGCTCGCCCTCAGCACCTCGACAAGCTCGGCCGTGGACCAGAACCGGTCCGGATGGCGCCTGAGATGAAGCAGCAATTCGAGCGACCAGACCGACCGGAAATGGCTTTGGATGAATTCGGTCAGTTCCTGGCCTGCAGGCATCCGCGCCTTCTAAGCATCCGGGGCCGCATGGCAACCTCACTCGCCCGAAAAATGGCGCAGCGGGACGCGGCGATGAAGGAGTTGGTTAAGGCTTTTGAGATAGCCCCGTCTTTCCAGACCCTTGGAGCTACCCATGGTGGATTGCCAATCGTCGAGCGGCCGCGGCGACCACCATCGGACAGCTCGCCTGCCGGGCTCGCGGCCGTGAAGAGGGCCAGCCTCTCCTTCCGCCTCGCCCGGGCGCTGGAAAAGGGGCGGGCGCCCGGTGCGTTCGCCAGCCGCGAGGCGATCCTGGCGGCGCTGCTTTCGAAGCGGGCGGCGGCCCGGCGCGCCGGCCTCAAGGATCAGGAGGCGATGCTTCGCGGCCAGATTCTGTGGTCGCTCCCGGTCCGTCATCCCGCCGACGGCGAAGAAGAGGCTGCGGCAATCCCGAACCCGTAGGCGCAGCGATCGCGCGCCTGGCGCTGCCCCTTTTTCTTTGCATTGCCGATTAACGGCTTAGCGCGCCCTGTCCCATTTAGAGACCCCGGATTCTGGCCACTTGTCCAACCCGGGGACCTTCGTCAGGACCTGTTCGACCGCACTGGAAACGTCTTTCCCCGGGCGGCCCGAGCAAGGTCAACAGGAGGTATTATGCGCGAACTTCACGAATTCGAACTGCAGGCCGTTTCCGGCGCCGGCAGCTCCCCCACCCCGCCCTGCGGCTGCTATTGCCCGCCGCCGGCGCCCACGAAGCAGAAGAAGGGCAATAACGGCTTCGGCAACGGCGCCGACGCCAACCTCGCCGCGCCGGGCAATTCCGGCAAGACCGGCGGGGGTAAGGAAGGCAGCGTCGGCGACCACCGCGGCGCGCGCTGAGGCACCAATAGGAAATAAATGGAAAGACGCCCCGGCTCCGAGGAGCCGGGGCGTTTTTACGTTTGGGTCTTACGCGCCGTTCCCGCGCAGCCAGCCCGTCACTGCGTACCGGCGATGAGGCGCGGAGGCGGTGACCTGGGAGACGCTGTGCTGCTGCGGCACGGTGAACAGGTCGAGCGTGTTGAAGCGCGGCACCAGGCCGCTTGCGGTCCGGTCCATGTGTCCGTGGAAGAGCAGCAGCCCGCCCCATTCCAGCCGCCAGTTGGGAGTCAGGCCGTAGACATAGGCTGCGAGCCGGTTCTTGCCGGCGACGTCGTCGTCATGCCCGGTCAGGAAGTCGCCCGGGCCGTAGGCGGTGGCGTGGCCGTCGGTGAAGGCGACCCCGTCGTGGCCGGTAACGGCGCGAAGCAGGTCGAGCATCGGCTTGCTCTGCATGAGCCGCGAAAATTCGCTGAGCAGATCGTGGGCTCCGCCCCGCTCTTTTTCGTTCGGCACCCGAAGCCCGAAATAGCGATATTGGAAGCCGGTGCGGGCGCGGGCGTGGGCCGCGGCCTCGATCTCCGCCCAGCGGCGGGCGCTCAACTCCGCCCTCGCCTTGCGGTCGAGCTCGATCACCCCGTCCGCGGTGCTGATCAGGTGGATCCAGTCCTGCCGGGTTTCGAGCTGCTCGTGAAGCTCCACCGCGCCTTCGGAGAGAAGCCCGTAGATCCGCACCCGTTTGTCCGCCGCATAGGCCCGCGCCAGAGCCTCGACATCGAGATCGGAATTGATTCGAAGCCGCGGCGGCGCGGCCTCGACCGAGGGGACCTGGTTGCGCTGTTGAAGCATGATCCGTCTGACTCCTCGCGGCCGATCCGCGTCCTAATGGGTTGGCGATTCCTGGGCGGTAAGGCGAAGCGCCGCGGCGGCGGGCGCTCCGCCGAGGGCGCGGTAGAGGTCGATCGCCGCTTCCAGCCGTTCCTGCCGGGCGATCGCCCGCGCGTCCTCGGCCTGGACGAGGCGCTGCTCGGCATCGAGGACCCACTGGAGATCGGCGGCTCCCTCGACATATTGAAGGCGGGCGAGGCGGGCGGTGATCACGGCTTCCGAGACGATGGTGTCGAGCAACGCTTCCCGGGCCCGGGACCGCTCGACGGCCTCCAGCGCGTCCTCGGCCTCGCCGAGCGCCGTCAGCAGGGCCTTGCGGTAAAGCTCGACGCTCTCGACCTGCACGGCGCCGGCCATATCCAGATTGCCGCGAAGGCGGGCCCGGTCGAAGATCGGTGCAAGCAGGCTGAGGCCGGCCGTGATCACGGTACCGAGCGGCCCGCCCAGGGTGGCCGATTCCGCCACCCCGCCTGCGCTCAGCCTGAGCCTGGGAAGGAAGGCGGCTCGCGCCTGCTGAATGTCGCCCTGAGCGGCGGAGATCCGGGCTTCGGCGGCGAGGATGTCGGGGCGGCGGACGAGCAGGTCGGCGGGCTGCGCGGGCGACAGCGCCGGGACGTTCAGCGCGGAGAGGTCGGCCGCGGGCATGGCGAACAGCGGCGCTTCTTCGCCGACCAGGACGGCGAGCGCGTTGACGGTGCGCGAGCGGGCTTCGAGAAGGCGCTCGCGCTCGACCTCGAGCTGCCGCAGCTGGATGGTCTGGAGGCCGGTATCCACACGGGTGGCCTCGCCGAGCCGGTGCCGGACCTCAATGATCCTGAGCAGCTCGCGCGCCTGCCCGATATTGCGGTCGAGGAGGCCGAGGCGCTGCGACAGCGCCGCATGCTGCACGAAGGCTCGGGCGACGTCGCCCTGTACGATCAGGGCGAGGGCCTGGCGGTCGAGCGACGCGGCCATATAGCGTGCCCGCGCCGCCCGCTTGCCGGCGCCGAGCCTGCCGAACAGGTCGATCTCGAAGGCGACGTCGAGTCCCGCATAGCCCTCGTTGAAGTCGAAAGGCTTCACCCCGCCGCCGCCGGCTCGGCTTCCGGCGAGGCCGCCCGAAGCGGACACGACCGGGAGCATCTCGGCGCGGGCGAGGCGCAGCTGCGCACGGGCCTGGCCGATCCGGGCCGCCGCGACTCCGAGATCGGCGTTGGCCGACAAGGCATGGGCGATGAGCTGCTCCAGCTCCGGCGAGCCCAGGCCTTGTCCGAGATTGCCGGGAAGGGGTGACTCGGCGGCTCCGACCGAAGGC
>DATHBY010000404.1:0-5440 GCA_035295885.1 Allosphingosinicella sp. | reverse complement strand
CGCGGCGCTCTCCTGCTCCTCGGCGAGGAGGCGGGCGAGAGCCCCTTCGGCGCCGGCGGTGAGGGCGATGAGGCCGTCGCTGCGCCCGTCGAGCGCCTCGAGGCTGACATGCGCGGGCTCCTCGACGGGCCGGCCGAGATGGGCGGCAGAGACGAGAGTGCACAAATTGCCGTAGCCGGTGAGATTCTGGGCGTAGAGGCCGATCCAGTCGAGCACCGGCTGGGTGCCGCCGCCGCCCGGACGCGCCACGGCGAGCATTGCCCCGACGATCGGCTGCACCCCCGAGTCGCGGCAGGCATCGGTGAAGGCCATGGCGGCATAGAGGCCGTTCCGGTCGGTCAGCGCGGCGGCTGGAAAGTCGAGCCGCTTCGCCTGCCTGGCGATCGCCTTGGGCTCGATCGACCCCTCCAGCATGGTGTAGCAGGAGAAGATCCGAAGTGGGACGTAGGGGCCTGCCATCGGCCCACTATGGTGGCTGCCGACCGGCGAGGGAAGCGCCCACCGGGGGGTTTTCCACACCTATTCCTTCCCCGTCATCCCGGCCTTGATCCGGGATCCATGACCATGGCCGGATGGCGAAACTCCGTCGATGTTCGTGGGTCCCTGCTTTCGCCGGGATGACGACGCGCGATGCTAATGCCCCCGGCCGATGGTCCTGAGCTCGGCCATGCGCGAGGCATAAGTGGAGTTGACGCAGCCCTCGCTCCGGCATTGCTCGCGGCGGCTCAGGAAGGCGTCCCGGCTCCGCCGCAAATGGCCGCGCGTCGCCGGATCGGCATTGGCCATGAGGTCGTAATAAAGCGACGCCATCGCCCGGTCCTGCGCGGCGAGCCGGGGCGACGAGCAGATCATCTTCTCGGTGCGGGTCTTCCCGTGGCGGCAGTTGAAGCTCGGACGTACCGTTACCCGGGTCGCCGGGGCCGGAGCCGGAGCAGCCGGCCGCTCGGCGGTGCGCACGGGAGGCGGTGCGGGCCGCGGGGCCGGCCTGGGGGCGGGCTCGGCGACCGGCGGCATCAGCGCCGGTTCCGCCGAAACCGCCGCGGGCGGAGCGGCCGGAGCCGGTTCGGGCGCCACCG
Source organism: Allosphingosinicella sp. (assembly GCA_035295885.1). GTDB lineage: Bacteria > Pseudomonadota > Alphaproteobacteria > Sphingomonadales > Sphingomonadaceae > Allosphingosinicella. The sequence goes on along the minus strand of DATHBY010000404.1, from coordinate 4,364 downwards.
CCACGATCTTCGGCAACGGCCCGCCCTGCATTCCGAAGGTGGCAAGCCGGTAGATGATGGGCTCGGCGCCATCCATCTGATAGACGAGGCCGCTGCCGTCGACCGCCGCCTGGGCGGCATATTCGACCTCCGCGTCGAGGCGCCTCTTGCCGTCGAACGCATTCTCGGCCCCCGGCGGAAGCTCGAGGATGAAGCGGCCGCTGCAGACGGTGACGTTGAGCTCCTCGTCGCGGCTCTTCACCACCGGCGCCTCCATCCGGACCACCGCCGCGGCGGCGAGCGGATCGAGGTTGCGCGGATCGGAATTGCGGATTCGGGCGGCTTCGTCGAACACCAGCTCCTTGAGGCGGTCATAGGTGGCGTCGGATGCGCAGGCCTTGCGGATCCGCTCGCGCTGCTCGCTGGCCAGCTCCCCCTTGCTCTTCTGGGCCGGCGGGTCCTTCTTCTTCATCCAGTCGCACCCGCCGACCAGGGCGGACGCCCCCGCGACCAGCAGAATCAGATTTCGCACCGCCATCGAATCGCTCCAGCTGCCACGCTCACCCGCCGCCAACGCAGCAACGGCGGCATCTTTCCGCCATCAGTGAGGACGCCGAATAATCTGGACGGGAATGGTCCTGTCTTCAGGTCGATGGGAATGTCGCCAGGAGACGGCGACTGCCGCAATCGGATGACCGGCGGCAATATCGGTGGCCCGTCCACAGCAAGGCCCATCGCTCAGTCCTGCCCGGCGGCAAACGGCTGGCCGATACTCTCCGGTTCAACTAGACTTTGTCCTGCCGAAGCAGAATCGTCACCCCGGACTTGATCCGGGGTCCACCTTTTTCTCAATCCCAGGGGAGGAAGAAGGTGGATGCCGGATCAAGTCCGGCATGACTCGCTTCCATCACAATAGGACAAACTCTAGCATCATGGTGCCGGCGCTGTGCCTGCAGCGACGTCCACGCTAGGTGATGCGATTCGTCAATGCCGCCGGCGGTCAGAGCCGGAAGCAAGTTCGAGAGGGGGCAACTGTTCGTGGACGAAGCAATCCAGTGGATTTCTGATCTACTTAGCCGACTTAGAAACGGCCTCATCAACTGGTCTCGGTGTGTTGAGGGTAACCTTCGAATATTCGTCACCGGCGATTTCGGCCTGATGTTATTCGGATTCATCGGTATCTTTTTTTTCGGGCTTCTGGTGGTTAGTATCATTGCTGCTGCTAGCGGCCAGTGGGAGTTGGTCGGCGGCTATATCGGCGGCATGCTCATATTTGGGATAGTTTTTTTCGGAATCTGGTTCATCGGGGGGTTGCTGGCGATCATGGCTACATGTGCCGCTACCGTCCGCTTGGACGTCGTTGCAGATGCGACTGCTATAACCTCCGGGGCCGTCGGGGCGATCATCGCGTCGGGAGCGGTTACAGGGTGTCGGGAAGCCGAAGCTTTGCTAGCTCAGGCCCGGGCAGCCCTCGAGGCAGCGCGCTCGGCCCGCGACCGGCAGGGCCAACGGGTTACCGACGCGCGTGGCAGGGTCCGAAACGCCCGTGGCATGGTCTACGGAGCGAGCGCCAGCGCGGTTGCAGCGGCCTGGCATCCCTGGAGCCTGGCAGGCGCACTCGCCGCTTTAGCCGCGGCGGTCACGCTGCTTGCTCGCCGATCTCGCGAATTCACCGAACAAGTTTCCCTTTTGGCTGTTTGCGAGGCGCAATTGCTACGGGCGCTTGCAGATGTCGCCGCCGGGGAGACCCTGGTGGCAGCATTGTGCGGAGCCTTGCCCACGGCTGAAAATGGTGTGGATCCGGGCCTGCTGGCCGGGGGCCCGGTTCCCGTATCTCCAATGCCGACCTTCAACTGATCAGACTGCGATTTCTGCAGGCTCCCGGAGGGTGCGAAGCGGGTATCGTAAATTCACAGCCTTTGCGCGACGTCAGCATGGTCGGGTCGGCCGGGCGGGGCGGGGCTCACTCCAGCACGCCCTCGTGAAGTCTCAGCACCCGGTCCATCTTCGCCGCGATTCGCTCGTTGTGGGTGGCGACGAGGGCGGCGCTGCCTTCGTCGCGGACGAGGCGGAGGAACTCGGCGAAGACGATGTCGGCGGTGGCCTCGTCGAGATTGCCGGTGGGTTCGTCGGCAAGGACCAGAGCGGGACGGTTGGCGAGCGCCCGCGCCACAGCGACTCGCTGCTGCTCCCCGCCCGACAATTTGCTTGGGCGGTGGGTCACCCGCTCGGCCAGGCCGAGGGTTGTGAGCAAGGATTTCGCCCGCTCCTCCGCTTCCTCGCGGGTCGCGCCCTTGACCAGCTGCGGAATGACCACGTTCTCGAGCGCGGTGAAGTCGGGGAGGAGGTGGTGGAACTGGTAGACGAAGCCGAGCGTGTCGCGGCGCACGCGGGTGCGGTTGCCGTCGCTCAGCTCCGCCACCTCCTCGCCGGCGATCCGGATCGAGCCTTCGAAGCCGCCCTCGAGCAGGCCCACCGCCTGGAGCAGGGTCGACTTGCCCGATCCCGAAGGGCCGAGCAGAGCGACGATCTCGCCCTGCCTCACCTCGAGGTCGACTCCGCGAAGCACGTCGATCGTGACTCCCCCCTGACGGAAGCTCCGCCTGAGGCCGCTGACGGCGAGCACCTCACTCATAGCGAAGCACCTGCACCGGATCGGTGCTCGCCGCCTTCCACGCCGGATAGAGCGTGGCGAGAAAGCTCAGCACCAGCGCCATCGTGACGATGGCGAGCACTTCGAACGGATCCGTCTTGGAGGGCAGCTCGGTCAGGAAGCGGATCGAGGGGTCCCACAGATTCTGGCCGGTGAGGAACTGGATCAGGTTCACGAACGGCTGGCGGAAATAGAGGAGAAGGAAGCCCAGGCCGAGCCCGGCGAGGATTCCGATCGCTCCGATGATCACGCCCACGGTCACGAACACCTTCATCAGCCCGCGCCGGGTCGCGCCCATGGTTCGAAGGATGGCGATGTCGCGGGTCTTGGCCCGGACCAGCATGATCAGCGAGGAGAGGATGTTGAAGACGGCAACGAGGATGATGATCGAGAGGATGACGAACATCGCCACCCGTTCGACCTGAAGCGCCTCGAAGAGGGCGGTGTTCATCGAGCGCCAGTCGGCGACGGCGGCCCTGCCGCTGACGCTGGCGCGCAGCGGCTCGAGTATCTCCCCGACACGGTCGGCATCGACCGTCTGCACCTCCACCATGCCGACCGAGTCGCCGAGCAGGAGCAGGGTCTGGGCGTTCTCGATCGGCATGATTACGAAGGATTTGTCGTAATCATAGACTCCGACCTCGAAGATGGCCGAGACGTTGTAGGAGACGATTCGCGGCACCGTGCCGAACGGCGTCGTCCGCCCTTCCGGGCTGATCAGGCTGATCTGGCCGCCGACATTGGCTCCGAGCGCCTCGGCCAGGCGGGCGCCGATCGCGACATTGTCCTCACCGGCGCGAAGCGACTCCAGCGATCCGGCGAGGACCTTGCCCTGCAGGGTCTCGTTGCGAAGGATGTCGGCCCGGTCCATGCCCCGGACGAGCACTCCTTCCACCCTGCCCTCGTAGCTCACCATCAGCGGCTGCTCGATCAGCGGCAGGGCGTCGGTGACGCCCGGAGTCGCCCGCGCCTGGCGGACGATGTCGCGCCAGTCGGGGAGCTGGCCGCCATAGCCCTGCACCACGGCATGGCCGTTGAGGCCGACGATCTTGTCGAACAGCTCGGCCCGGAAGCCGTTCATCACGCTCATCACCACGATCAGGGCCGCGACTCCGAGCGCGACAGCGACCAGGCTGATCGCGGCGACGAGGAAGATGAACCCCTCCCCCTTGCCCGGCAGCAGATAGCGCCGGGCGATCATCCGCTCGTAGCGGGAGAGGATCATGACGCGCCCAACAGCGCGTCACCCCGGCGGGGGCCGGGGTCCCGGCTCATCTGGCAGAGCCTCGTTCTCGCTGAGGTCCCGGCTTTCGCCGGGATGACGGAAACGGCCCTCATCCCGTCAGCCTCGCCAGAGCGCTTTCGATCGACAGCTCCTCGCGCTCGCCGCCGGAGCGGCGCTTCAGCTCGACCACTCCGCGCTCCAGCCCCTTGGGGCCGACGATCAGCTGCCAGGGCAGGCCGATCAGGTCCATGGTCGCGAACTTGGCGCCGCCGCGCTCGTCGCGGTCGTCGTAGAGCGTTTCCACGCCGGAGTCGCGGAGGCGCGCGTAAATCTCGTCGGCCGCGCTTGTGACTGCACCCTCGTCGGCGCGCATGTTGATCAGCCCGACCTGGAAAGGCGCGACGCTGTCGGGCCAGATTATGCCCTTGTCGTCGTGGCCGGCCTCGATGATCGCGCCGATCAGCCTCGAGACTCCGATTCCGTAGCTGCCCATCTGCGGCTGCACCT
>DATHBY010000403.1:0-1896 GCA_035295885.1 Allosphingosinicella sp. | reverse complement strand
CATCGGCGTTCCCACCGAAGGCCCGTTCAAGCCGGACCATTATCGGTACTGAGCCCGGCGGCGGGCCCGGCGGCAAGCCGGGCCCGTCCGCCAACCTCGCAGGCAGGCGCCCCCGTCTCCGCAAGGCGGGCCCGACCTGATTTGGGTGTCCGAAATCGGACGAAGTGGACGAAGTGGACGCGACCGGCTGCTTTTTCCGGGGGCGGCGCTTCGCGGCGGCGTCAATTTCCCCACCAACATCAGGGTTGAAATCCGAGGCTGGGGCATAGGATGCCCAGCGCTTAAATCTGCAATGTCAAAGAGCCGAGCCGGAACATATCAGGAACTTCAGTCCGGTGCAATAGAGATGCTGGGCGCCGGGTCGATCCTCTCGTCGCTCGGGAGCGATCAGAGCTCACCAGCTCCGTGTGGGCCGTGAAATATCCTTCGACGACGTTTAAGCGTCGATCCGCTATCCCGAACCCGTTCTTGAACCTGGATGCGACCCGATCCGGCGACGGATCGAGGATGCTCACACGAGGCATGTCCGGCATACGCTGGCCGGTCGGCGATTTATCATAAGCTTTGGAAGCGCCTGTTCCCAGGAGGTAAACTCGCATGGTCCTACTCCCAAGCTTTCCGCGACATAGCGAAGCGCCAGCCCATAACCTCGAATGCCCCGATTTGCAGGCGGCTTCGCACCTCGGTCCCGGTGGTCGCTTCCCAGCTTCGTCGTCCGGGCTGCGCGTGTCTGTTTTGCGCAAGACGCGCGCATGATTCCCTCTTAAAGCGCCTCCGAAATCTGCTGGAGGGATGCATGAAATATCGGGTGACGGCGGCGATTGCCGCGGTTCTGGCGGCCACTCAGGCGAGCGGCCAGGCGCCACCCCGGGACACGCCACCGCCGACGCCCCCCGTTCAGGAAACCCAGGCCCCCGAGAACGAAGCGACCAATCCCGAGCAGCGTCAGGCCGGCCCGCTCCCGCCGGCCGCAGCCCGGACGCCCGCCACTCAGCCCGCCAAGCCCGAGAAATGGAACGTCAACGCGCCTCCGGGGATGACCACCCGCGAGGTCCGGATCGACGTCGACGAGGGCACCTGGATGAACGTCGATGTGTCGAGCGACGGGCGCACGATCGCCTTCGACCTGCTGGGCGACATCTACACCATGCCGATCGGCGGCGGCACTCCGGCCCGGATCGCCGAAGGCCTCGCCTTCGAGCATCAGCCGCGCTTCTCGCCGGACGGCCGCCGGATCGCCTTCACCTCGGACCGGGGCGGGGGCGACAATATCTGGATCATGAACGTCGACGGCTCCGACAAGCGCCAGCTCACCAGGGAGGATTTCCGCCTCCTCTACCAGCCGAGCTGGAGCCCGGACGGCCGCTTCATCGCCGCCAAGAAGCATTTCACCACCGGCCGCTCGCTCGGCACCGGCGAGGTGTGGCTCTACCACGTCTCCGGCGGCGCCGGGGTGCCTCTGGTCAAGAAGCCCAGCGAGCAGCATCAGAAGGAGCTGGGCGAGCCGATCTACGCCCCCGACGGCAAGAGCCTCTACTTCACCCGCAACGTCACTCCGGGCCCCATCTTCGAATATGCCCAGAACTCGAACACCAACCTCTTCGAGATCCAGCGCTACGAACTCGAGACCGGCGAGGTCACGACGGCGGTCTCCGGCCTCGGCGGCTCGGTCCGGCCGACGCCCTCGCCGGACGGGAAGAAGATCGCCTTCGTCCGCCGCGAGCGGGCGCGCTCCAAGCTCTATGTGAAGGACCTCGAATCGGGCGAGGAGCGCAAGGTCTACGACGCCCTCGACCAGGACGTGCAGGAGACCTGGGCGGTGACCGGAGTCTATCCGAACATGGCCTGGACTCCCGACAGCCGAAGCGTCGTCTTCTGGGCCGGCGGCAAGCTCCG
>DATHBY010000402.1:0-2796 GCA_035295885.1 Allosphingosinicella sp. | reverse complement strand
CCCCGCCGGAAAGCATGTCCGCGAGGTCTACGAAACCAGCGTGATCGGAGCCGCTCCGACCGGGGCGATCCTGATCGACTGCTCGACCATCGACGTCGCCACCGCCCGCGAGGAGGCCGAAAAAGCTGCGGCGGCGGGCTACAGGATGGTCGACGCGCCGGTTTCGGGCGGAATCGCGGCGGCCGACGCCGGCACCCTAACCTTCATGGTCGGCGGCACCGCCGAAGCGTTCGAAGCGGCTCGGCCCCTGCTGGAAAAGATGGGCAAGGCGGTGATCCACGCCGGCGGCCCCGGCTCCGGCCAGGCGGCGAAGATCTGCAACAACATGCTTCTCGGAGCCTCGATGGTCGCGACCTGCGAGACCTTCGTGCTTGCCCGCAAGCTCGGCCTCGACCCGCAGACCTTCTTCGACATCGCCTCCAAGGCCTCGGGCCAATGCTGGTCGATGACCAGCTATTGCCCGGTCCCCGGAGTCGGCCCGGCGACTCCCGCCGACCGCGACTATGAGGGCGGCTTCGCCTCCGCGCTGATGCTGAAGGACCTGCGCCTCGCCATGGAGGCGGCACAGAGCGTCGATTCCTACACTCCGATGGGCTCCGAGGCCGAAGCCCTTTACGCCCGCTTCGCGGAGCTGGGCGGCGCCGGCAAGGATTTCTCCGCGATCATCAGGATGATCGACGACAGCTGGAAATCCTCCCCCGGAGCGTAGCCCGGTCCGTCATTGCGAGCGAAGCGAAGCAATCCAGTACAGCTTTCGAGACCGCTGGATTGCCGCGTCGCTGCGCTCCTCGCAATGACGGCTCATGTTCCCCGTCTATAACTCGACCCGGCCCGGCGCCGCTCGCCGCCGCCATAGCGCTTCGCCAGCTCCAGCGGATTCGGCTCCGCCACCGGCAGCTTCACGATCGCCGAGCGGCGGCGCAGATCCTCGACGCAGCGGGCGGCCGTCTTGCCGTCCCACAGGTCGGGGCAGCGCACCGGCCGCGGCCCGGTCAGGGCGCGCTCGAGCTCGAGCAGCAGGGTCTCCGGCTTCACCAGCCGGTTGGTCCCCTCGACGAGGGTCACCGGCCGCTCGGTATTCTCCCTCAGAGTCAGGCAGGGGATTCCGAGATAGGTGGTCTCCTCCTGGATTCCGCCCGAATCGGTGATCGCCGCCGCCGTGCCCGTCACCAGGCTCATGAAGCGGACGTAGGGCAAAGGCTCGATCAGCCTGACGCCGGCCCGGGCCAGGCGGCCGTCGAACAGGGCCCCGGCGAGGCGCTTCGCCGTGCGCGGATGGACCGGGAAGACGAGCGGCAGCCGCCGCTGCACCTCTATGAGAGCGTCGACCAGGCGGATGAGCTGAGCCGGATCGTCGACGTTGGCAGGCCGGTGGAGGGTAACGATTCCGTAGCCGCCGCGCTCGAGCTTGAGCTCCCCCGGTACGTCCGCGGCCTCGATGGCGGGGCGGACCAGCTCGAAGCTGTCGAGCATGATGTTGCCGACCCGGGTGATCCGGCCGGCCGGGATGCCCTCGCCTAGCAGATTCTCGTCGCCGTCCGCCGACGGAGTCCAAAGCACGTCCGCGAGCACGTCGGTGACGAGGCGGTTCAATTCCTCCGGCATCGTCCGGTCGCGGCTTCGAAGCCCGGCCTCGAGATGGACGATCGGGATGCCGAGCTTGCCCGCGACCATCGCGCAGGCGGCGGTCGAGTTGACGTCGCCGACGACGATTATCCAGTCCGGGCGATCCTTCAGGGCGACCTTCTCATAGGCGATCATCACTCCGCCGGTCTGCTCGGCATGGCTTCCCGACCCGACGCCGAGGTGATGGTGGGGCTTGGGCAGGTTCAGGTCGGCGAAAAAGGCATCCGACATGTTCGGATCGTAATGCTGGCCGGTATGGACCAGCACCGGAGTAAAGCCGGGCGCCGCCGCGAGAGCGTGCCAGAGCGGCGCCACCTTCATGAAATTCGGGCGCGCGGCGGCGATCAGGTGGATGCGCTGGACCATTGGGCCGAGGTAGCGCGGGAGCGGTTAAGATAGGGTTTGGGGGGCGGATTGAGCGCCGGCATGCCGGACCTGATCCGGCACCCACCTTCCATGCACCTTGCAAAGGGCAAAGGTGGACCCCGGATCAAGTCCGGGGTGACGGTGCTCAGCCGAGAACCCCCTCCAGCGCCTTCTTCCACCCGGCCAGCCTCGCCTCGCGCACCTCGCGCTCCATCGCCGGCTCGAACCTTTCCACCGCCCCCCGCATCGCCGCGGCCTCCTCCAGCGAGCCGAACATCCCGCAGCCGACCCCCGCCAGCATCGCGGCCCCGAGCGCGGTCGTCTCGACGAACCCCGGCCGCTCCACCGTCAGATCCAGAACATCCGCCAGATCCTGCGCCAGCCAGCCGTTCGACGCCATGCCGCCGTCGATCTTGAGAACCTCCCACGGCGCACCGTCGGCGGCGAAGGCGGCCATCAGATCGTGGGTCTGGTGAGCCATCGCCTCGAGCGCGGCCCGAGCGATGTGTGCCCGGCGGGTGGCGAAGCTGAGGCCCGAGATGGCGCCGCGAGCGTCGGGCCGCCACCACGGCGCTCCGAGGCCGCTATGGGCCGGAACGATCTGGACCCCGCCGCTGTCCGGCACCGACCGGGCGAGCGACTCCGTCTCCGCGGCGCTTCCAATGAGGCCGAGATCGTCGCGAAGCCATTTGACCAGGCTGCCCGCGACGAACACCGATCCTTCGAGCGCGTAGGTGCGGCCGCCGCCGAGCTGCCATGCGATTGTGGACAGCAGCCGGTGGCGGCTTCGGCGGAACTCTTCGC
>DATHBY010000401.1:0-1985 GCA_035295885.1 Allosphingosinicella sp. | reverse complement strand
GATAGCCTGTGGCGGAGGCCGGCTTGACGATGGCGGGTACTCCGGCGAGCAGCGTAGGCCCAAGCTTCTCTAGCATTCCCCAAACGGGGAAGTTGAAGGCGTTGATGTGGACTGCGACGCCCTGGAGGGGCGTGAAGACGTGCTGGCCGACGAAGCTCCCGCCCTTCGACAGCGGCTCGACCGCCCCGTCGATCAGGATCCGGCCGTTGGGAAGCTCTCGGCGGCCCTTGGAGGAGAAGGAGAAGAGGGTTCCGGCGCCACCCTCGATGTCGATCCAGCCGTCGGTGCGGGTGGCTCCGGTCTCGTAGCTGAGCTCGTAAAGCTCTTCCTTGCGCGCCATGATCGCGGTCGCCAGCGCCTTCAGGATATGGGCGCGCTCGTGGAAGGTGAGTTGGCGGAGCGCCGGGCCTCCGACCTGGCGGGCGTGGTCGAGCATCGCTTTGAAGTCGAGCCCGCCGCTTCCGGTCTCGGCGACCACTTCGCCGGTGAGAGCGCTCTCCACCGGGGACAGGCCCCCTTCGGCGCCGTACCAGCGGTCCTGGGCGTAATTGAGCAGCTTCAGCGTTTTCATACCCACTCCTTACGCCCGCCCCCGCTCATCCTGAGTAGGGACTGAGCTTGGGGAAGGCCCGTATCGAAGGACCCCTCGGAACCTGATGCGTCCTTCGATACGCCGGTTCGACAAGCTCACCGGCTACTCAGGATGAGCGGGTTTGTGAACCGTCTGCGCGCCTCACTTCCCCGTGAAATTCGGTTTCCTCTTCTCCATGAACGCGGCGACGCCTTCGCGATAGTCGTCGCTGAAGCCGAGATCGCGCATCGCGTCGCGCTGGAGCGTGAGCTCCTCGTCCAAGCTATGGCCCCAGCTTTCCCGGATCATCTTCTTGATCCGTGCCAGGCCGAGGGTCGGAGCAGCAGCGAAGCGGGCGGCGAGGCCGTCGACCTCCTCGTCGAGCCGCTCATCATCTACCGCCTTCCAGATCAGGCCCCATTCGGCCGCTTTCTCCGCCGGCAGCGGCTCTGCGGTGAGCGCCAGCCCCAGCGCCCGCGCCTGGCCCACCAGCCGCGGCAGAGCCCAGGTTCCGCCGCTGTCGGGGATGAGGCCGATCGAGGCGAAGGACTGGATGAACCTGGCCGATTTCGCGGCGACGACGATATCGCAGGCCAGAGCGATGTTGGCCCCGGCGCCGGCCGCTACTCCGTTGACCCGGGCGATGACCGGGAAGGGGAGCCCGGTCAGGGTCCGGATCAGGGGATTGTAGCGCCGCTCGACCGACTCGCCGAGGTCGACCGACTGCCCCGGCGCCACCGCCCGGTCATTGAGGTCCTGCCCTGCGCAGAAGCCGCGGCCGGCGCCGGTCAGGACCAGCACCCGAGCGCCCTCCAGCTTCGACAGCGCGTCGGCCACTTCCTCATGCATCTCGACGGTGAAGCTGTTGAGCCGGTCGGGCCGGTTGAGCGTCAGCCGGGCGATGCCGCCCCCGATGGCGAACTCGATGGTGCTATAGGTCATGGCGCAGGCTTTAGCCTTGGCTGGGGGAGGGCGGAAGTGGCAGCTCCGTCATCCCGGCGAAAGCCGGGACCTCAGGACCGGAACTCACGGCGGGTCTCTTCGAGGTGCCGGCTTTAGCCGGGATGACGGAGACACGCGGGGAATCGTGTTCATGTTGCGACAAGGTGGGTTGTTATAAAGTCACCGTCGCCTATTTGCGGCAGCGACGCGGCGGGATTTTTTCGGTTTTGCAATTCCTGGGTTCCATCTGACGCTATGAGCCGACTCCTGACGCTGATGATGATCTTCGTGCTCGTGGTGGCGCACGGTTCCTCCGTGGCGGCCGCCATTTGCCGTCACCAGGACGGGGCTGGTCACGTCGCCGCCTTGCAGAGCATGGACGCCGGAATTGCAGCCGCGGCCTACGGCGAGGAGACCGCCGGCAAGGCCGCGTCGAAACAGGGGACGCCGGCGGATTCCGGTTCGGTTTTCT
>DATHBY010000400.1:0-2131 GCA_035295885.1 Allosphingosinicella sp. | reverse complement strand
CGGCACGGCGGGGAAAGCTCCTCCACCAGCTCTTCGAGCGGCTTCCGGATGTCCCGCCGCACGAGCGCGCCAGCCGCGCAGATAGTTGGCTCAGGCATTCGGCAGGCCTCGACGATCCCGATCTCCGCCGCTCGCTGATCGATGACGTGTGCCGGATCCTCGCGGATCCTGCTTATTCCCAGTTATTCGGCCCCACCGCGCTCGCCGAGGCGCCGATCGCTGCGGTGGTGGGGGAGGGGGTGGTCGTCTCCGGCACTGTCGACCGTCTGCTGATCGGGGACGACCGTATCCTGCTCGCCGACTTCAAGACAGGCCGCAAGGTGCCGGCCTCGGCCGACGATATCCCAGGGCCGCACCTTCGCCAGATGGCCGCCTATTCCGATGCACTGGCGGTGATCTTTCCGGGCCGCCGCATCGAGGCGAAGCTTCTTTATACCTCCGGGCCTGTTCTCCACGATCTGCCCGCGGCCCTGCTCGCCCGCTACCGCCCGGTCCTTGAGACGCGGGCTCCTGCGCCCTAAATGGCGTCCAACATCTTCAGGAGACCGAAATGGCTACCAAGACCGTCACCGACCAGTCCTTCCAGTCGGACGTACTCGGCGCTTCCAAGCCCGTGCTCGTCGATTTCTGGGCGGAATGGTGCGGTCCCTGCCGCATGATCGCACCGGCCCTCGAGGAAATCTCGAATGAGCTGAGCGAGCGGGTAGAGGTCGTGAAGCTCAACATCGACGACAATCCCGACGCGCCGGCCAAATACGGCGTGCGCGGCATTCCGACCATGATCCTGTTCAAGGACGGGCAGCCCGCTGCCACCAAGGTCGGCGCTGCGCCGAAGGGGCAGCTCCAGGCCTGGCTCGAGCAGCAGCTCTGAAAGCCAGCGGAGCCGGCCGATTGCCCGGGAAGCCCTAGGCCCATCCGCCTGAAATCGCTTCGCTCATGCCCGGTCGGCAGGAGCCGCCGGGCGCCCCCTCAATTGACTAAGCACAGGGCGAACCCTACATCGCCCAGCGTGTTCGCAAGGGGGCGGCGGCTTGCGTGCCGCTTCGTGCGCGAAGCCCAATTCAAGAAGAACAGGATCGCCCATGTTCGGCGGATTTGCCAAAGCCATCTTCGGATCGTCCAACGACCGGTACGTCCGCTCCCTGCGCAAGATCGTGGATCGCATCAACGGGTTCGAGCCGACCGTCTCCGCGATGACCGACGAGGAATTGCGCGGCCAAACGACGATCTTCCGCCAGCGGCTCGCGGACGGTCAGGATCTCGACGACCTCTTGCCGGAGGCGTTCGCCACCGTGCGAGAAGCCGCCAAGCGAACGCTGGGACAGCGCCATTATGACGTCCAGATGATTGGCGGCATGGTGCTCCACCGCGGCGAGATCGCGGAGATGCGCACGGGCGAGGGCAAGACGCTTGTCGCGACGCTTGCCTGTTATTTGAACGCTCTGGAGGGCAAGGGCGTCCACGTCGTCACCGTCAACGACTATCTGGCCCGTCGCGACGCCGAATGGATGGGCCAGGTCTACCGCTTCCTCGGAATGACGGTAGGCGTCATCGTTCCAAACCTCTCGGATCAGCAGCGCCGCGAGGCCTACGCCTCCGACATCACCTACGGCACGAACAACGAATTCGGCTTCGATTACCTGCGCGACAACATGAAGTACGACCGCGGCTCGATGGTCCAGCGGCCGTTCAACTTCGCCATCGTCGATGAGGTCGATTCCATCCTGATCGACGAAGCGCGCACGCCGCTCATCATCTCGGGCCCCACCGACGACAAGTCCGAGCTGTACATGTCGGTGGACGCGATCGTGAAGGGTCTCGTTCCCGACGATTACGAAGTGGACGAGAAGCAGCGCTCCGTGGTGCTGACCGAGGACGGGACCGAGAAGATCGAGCGCCTGCTGGAGGACGCCGGGCTGCTCCACGGGTCCAACCTCTATGACTATGAGAACACGCTGGTCGTGCACCACCTCAACCAGGCGCTGCGTGCGAACGTCATGTTCAAGCGCGACACCGACTACATCGTCAAAAACGGCAAGGTGATCATCATCGATGAGTTTACCGGCCGGATGATGGAAGGCCGCCGCTGGTCGGAGGGTCTCCACCAGGCGGTCGAGGCCAAGGAAGGCGT
>DATHBY010000399.1:0-4680 GCA_035295885.1 Allosphingosinicella sp. | reverse complement strand
GCCTGGCGCCGCTCGTTCTGCCGCTCTCCTGCGGGATCATCGTCGGGCTGTTCGTCGGCCGCAAGGGCGGCACGGCGAGGCTCGGCCGCTGGTTCGGCCCCGTCATCTCGGTCTATCTGCTGACCATCGGCCTGCTCGGCGCACTCGCTTTGGCGCGGCACCCGGAAGTCGCTCTGGCGGTCGATCCGCGCCACGCCTTTCGCTTCTTCGCCGAGCAGCCGTGGCTCGCCTTCCTGGCGCTCGGCTCGGTGGTGCTTGCGGTCACAGGCGCGGAGGCGCTCTATGCGGAGATGGGCCGCTTCGGACGCCGGCCGATCCGCTACGGCTGGTTCTTCTTCGTCCTGCCCGCGCTGATGCTCAACTATCTGGGGCAGGGGGCCCTGATCCTCGCGGATCCGGCCGCCGCTGCGAGTCCCTTCTTCAGCCTGGCTCCGAGCGGCTTCGAGCTTCCGCTCGTCCTCCTCACCATCCTGGCCGCGACCATCGCCACCCAGGCGGTGGTGACCGGCGCCTTCTCGGTCACCCAGCAGGCGATCCAGCTCGGCTTCATCCCGCGCCTGCGGATCGTCCACACGACCGAGCATCGCGAAATCTACATCCCGGTCGTCAACTGGGCCTTGATGGCGGCGGCGCTCGTCCTCGTCCTCAGCTTCCGAAGCTCCTCCGGCCTTGCCTCGGCTTATGGAGTCGCCGTCACCGGAGCGATGCTGATCGACACCTTCCTTCTCGCCGCTTTGATCTCGTCGCTCTGGACCTGGAAGCCGTCGCGCCGGGTGCCCCTGCTCATCCTCTTCCTCGCCGTCGACCTCGCCTTCTTCAGCGCCACCCTGACCAAGGTCCCCGACGGCGGCTGGTTTCCGCTCCTGGTCGGGGTGGTCGCCTTCATCCTACTCACCACCTGGGCCAGGGGGCGGCAGCTGATGCGCGCCAACCTCGCCGATTCGGCCATGCCGACCGAGATCTTCATCAAGTCCGCCGCCGGCAGCGTCGTCCGGGTGCCCGGCACTGCCGTGTTCCTGACCACCTCGAACCAGGGCGTGCCGCCGTCCCTGCTCCACAACCTCAAGCATAATCGCTGCCTTCACGAGCGGGTGATGCTGCTCACCGTCGTCATCGAGGACATGCCGTACGTCGAGCCTCACCGGCGCTGCGACCTCACCGACCTCGGCGAGGGCTTCTTCCGGCTCATCCTGCGCTTCGGCTTCATGGAGGAGACCGACCTTCCGACCGCGCTCGCCACGGTCAGCTGCGGGCGCGACATAAGGATGATGGAGACCAGCTTCTTCCTGTCCCGCCAGACTTTGATCGCGGCGCGCAAGCGAGGCATGCCGGTCTGGCGCGAGCATCTCTTCGGGTGGATGCTCCGCAACGCCGAAAGCGCGATGGAATTCTTCAAGCTGCCGCCCAACCGGGTCGTCGAGCTCGGCAGCCAGGTGGAAATCTGACCTCCGCGGCGCCCCTCATCGTCACCGCTTTGTTCGGCGACGGCGACAATGGCTGGCTGCAGGAGCTGCGGCGGGCCCATTATCCGCCCGAGCGCAACCGGGTCCCGGCCCACCTCACTCTGTTCCGCCACCTGCCGCCGAGCGTCGGGGGCGAGCTCGGTCGCCGCCTCGCCGCTTATGCCGCCACTCCCGCCCCAAGGGCCGAGATCGCCGGGATCCTGGATCTCGGCGAGGGCACCGCGCTTCGAGTCGACAGCGAGGAGCTGGAAGATATTCGCTACGATCTCGCCCTCGCATTGCGCGGCCTGCTGACTCCCCAGGACATCGCGCCATGGCGGCCGCACGTCACCGTCCAGAACAAGGTCGAGCCGAAGGAGGCGAGGGCGCTTCAGGCCCGGCTGCGCGCCGGCTTCGAGCGGCGCCCGCTTGCGATCAAGGGGCTGGCGGTGTGGCGCTACCTGGACGGCCCCTGGGAGCCGGTGAAACAGTTCGTGTTCAGGGGATGATCCTTCGATACGGACTTCCCCCGGATCTAGTCCGGGGCGAGTCCCTACTCAGGATGAGCGGTCAGGGTCATTCTCCACGCTCATCCCGAGTAGCCGCTGAGCGAAGTCGAAGCGGCGTATCGAAGGACGAGATCAATCCAGCTGTCCCACCCCGTCGCAGCTGTAGTCGAACGCCGCCAGCCCGGCCTCGAGGTGCGAGGCGAGCAAGGGCATGTCCATAAGCTCGTCGATTCCGCTCTCCGGGTCGATGTCGTTGGCCTCGGCGCAGGCATCCTCCCATTCGCTGACGTCATAGGTGCCGCGGCCGACCCAGGCGAGCGCCAGGGTCTCGGCGAGCTGGTCGTCGGCGAGGTCGTCGAGTATGGCCCGAAGCTCCTCCTCCACGCCGCTGTTGAGTTCGTCCTCGAGGACCGAAAGCGCCTCGCCGCCCTCGTCGTCGAAATCGTCGACATTGTCGGCGTCCTCGTCCGGATCCTGGGCGGGGACCTGCGCCTCGTTTTCCCTCGCCCGGATGATGATCCTGCACAGGGTCTCGAGAGGGGTCAGCAGTTCCATGGTCTGTCTCCAGTCGGCCCGGAAACGACAGGAGGGGCAGCGGAGTTCCAGCGCCGGAACGAGGCCGCCCGGCCTTGAAAGCCGGAGCCGGGCGCTCCAGTTGACCGGCTGCGCGCCCCTTCCTATAGCGCGCACGCCCGGCCGCCGCCGGAGCCCGATGGGGCGGAGTAGCTCAGCTGGTTAGAGCAGCGGAATCATAATCCGCGTGTCGGGGGTTCAAGTCCCTCCTCCGCTACCACCGATACCGCGGCCGGGTCCGAGCCCGGCACCAATGCTATCCGTAGTTTGTGCGCCGCCACGAAGCAGGGCGCTCGCCAGGCAGCGGCGCCGCATGCAGAAACACGTCTGGGCTTAGCATCAAGCCGGCTTGATCCATGTTGCTATCATGGCGGTGCGCGCGAGCCGCGACCTGAAGCCTGGCCTCCTTCACCTTTTCTGCCCGCTTCCGGCCCCCACCACCGCGGAATAGGCCGGGTCGAGCTCGACGGCGCGTTCCTCGTCGGCGCGGGCGCGCCGGCCCTCGCCGCGCTGGCGAAGCACGAGGCTTCGAAGATAATAGCCGCGCGCGGAGTTCGGGGCATGAGCAATGGCTCGGTCGAGATCGGCGAGCGCCCGGTCGAGGTCGCCGCGTCGGCGCCAGGCGAGGCCGCGGTTGAGATAGGCGGCCGAGGATCGGGGGGCGAGCTCTATCGCCCGGTCGAACGCGGCCATGGCTGAGCTCAGATCGCCCTGCCACGCGCTCGACAGGCCGTCGGCGACCTGGGCAGCGGCCCGGCCGGAGGCGCCCGTGGCGGACGGATCGACCGCCCTTCGGCAGGCGCGCAGGTCGCGCTTCGGATCGTCGATCGTGCAGGCATTCCAGTCCCCCCGCCGGGCGGGGGCCGAACGGGCGGAGCGCAATGCGGTGACTGCGGCCGCCTCGGCCTCGCTCCCGGCCGTGGAGGTCGGGCCCGCCGCCGCCAGGTCCGGGCGGTGGATCCGCGATCCCGTGACCTGGATCTCGTCAGCATCCATCGCCTTGGAATCCGCCACGGCCTCTTCGCCCGGCGCGGCCCCCGGCTCGGCGGGCCTGGCCGCCGGAATCGGAACCGGAATCGGATCGGCCCCGCCGAGCGGGGCGCGAGCGGCTGCCGGAGCCTCGTCCGCAACGGCCGGGGGTTCCGCGGTCGCGTCGGCTTGCGGGATGGCAAGGTCGGCCGCGGTCTCGTCGGCCATGGCCGGCGGGGAAGACGAAGCTTCGATGCCGCTGCGGTCCTGGCGATTCCCGTCGGCGGCGTAGCGGTCGAAGGAGGTCCAGGCGAAAGGCAGTCCGATCAGGGCGACCAGGAAGGCGCCGGCGAGAGCGCCGGCATAGGGCCGGCCCGGACGAAACCATGCCGGGCGGCGGTCTTGCGCCGCCGTGGCGGGCGGTGCCCCGCCGCCGTCGAACCGCCGCAACGCCTCGGCGATGGCGGTTTCGCGCCGGGCCGGGGCGGGGAGCGGGGGCCGCGGCAGCGAGGCGGCGATGTCGTCGTCGCCGCCCATCACGGCCGCCGGCAGCCGCCGGCCGGCCGGCTCGGTCCAGGAGATAGGCAAAGCGGGCGAAAGCGCATCGGGCGGACCTTATAACGAAAGCGCGGGCCGGTCGAACGCGCGATCGTCCCTCTTTCCCTTTCCCCTCTCCCGACCTCGCGGGAGAGGGGTCTGGCGGGCAGACCTCACTCGCTGCCCTGGCCCTGGCCGCCCATCGACCGCGCCGCGCTCGCCGCCCGGACCAGCCGGATCAGCTCGGAGCGATAGCCGAACGGATCCTCGCCGCGCGCGGTCGAGACAACCTGCAGGACCTCGTCATAGCCCATCGAGCCGGCGTAACGGCCTCCTCGAAGCAGCTCCGCGAAGGCCGCCACTCCGGCCGCGAAGCGCGCGTCGCGCGGCGCCTCCGCGAAGCTCCGAACCTCCGACGACCGGTCGATCGGGGTCGAGATCAGCCGGCTGGCAGAGGATTTCGGAAGCTTGTAGCGGATCTTGACGAAGCCATATTCCGAGCTCGCGACGGACCGGCCGGCGGCGGGGGCGGCGTAGCGCCGATCGCCGATCGCCCGCGGCCCGCCCACCGGGACGATCTCGTAGAGCGCGGTCACGCTCTGGCCCGAGCCGACGTCGCCCGCGTCGACCTTGTCGTTCTCGAAATCCTC
>DATHBY010000398.1:0-5717 GCA_035295885.1 Allosphingosinicella sp. | reverse complement strand
GCCGGAGAGAATGGTGGCGTCCGCCTCGAACGGGCCGTAGGCCGACTGGCCCTTCGCGCTGATCGCATAGCCCCCGGCGACGGCTCGAACCGTGGCGGTAACGTCGCGAAG
The DNA here is from genome assembly GCA_035295885.1 of Allosphingosinicella sp. GTDB lineage: Bacteria > Pseudomonadota > Alphaproteobacteria > Sphingomonadales > Sphingomonadaceae > Allosphingosinicella. The sequence goes on along the minus strand of DATHBY010000398.1, from coordinate 5,606 downwards.
GCCGATGCCGAAGTTGGGGCTGGCCGCTCTTAGCTGGATCTGCGGCCGGGTCGCGGTGCCCGTCACCACCACCGCCAGAGCGCCATAGGTCCGCGAGACCCCCGCCGCGCGGATGTTGATCCGTCCGTCGGGCCAGATCGTGCCTCCCCCGGAAGTGATTCGAAGCCCCGGCGAGCTCAGCCGGACATTGTCGAGCGTGATCACGCCGGCCGGACTCATCACCACGTTGGCGGCCCCGGTGGCGTTTCCTTCGAGAATTCCGGCCGCGGTCGCATTGTCGATCCGCCGGGTCCTGACGGCGACCCGCCCGCGAAGCCCGAAGCCGCTGCCCGCGCTGAATACGTCCATGTCGGTGGTGAGATCGAGGAGGCCGATGCCTTCCATGTGATAATTATTGACGGTGCCCTGGATTCCGGCGCGGTACTGGCCCTTGGCGAGGTCGGCGGCGAGCGCGATGGTGGCGTTCAACCGGTCGGAGCGGATCTTGAGATTGTCGGAGACCAGCCGGGTTCCGCTGATGTTGATCGTGCCGTTGAGGGCGACATTGGTGAGCAGGCTTCCAAGCGACGGATCGAGGCCGCTGATCCTGCGCGCCCGGGCCTGGATCGGAATGCTGATCCTGTCCGAGTCGACCTTGGCCCGGCCGCGCGCCTGGAGCAGCTCGACGGTCGTCTTGTTGAAGCTCAGGGTTCGGGCGCGCAGATCGTAGGCGACGAAGGGCGTCTTGAAGGCGCCGTTCAGAACCATCGCGATTCGCACGTCGGTGCCGTCGATGTTCGGGCCGATCACCTCGGGCCGCGGCAGGCGCGCGGCGACCTTGAAGTCCCGGAACTGGCTTCGCCCGAGGTCGAGCATGCCGTCGGCGACCACGCCCAGCGACGGTGAGCTCAAAATCAGCCTGGTGTCGGCCCGGCGCTGGTCGAGCTTGGTCGTCAAGTTCACCTGGACCTGCGGCGAAAGCAGGTTCTTCGGCACGCCCGCCGCCATCAGCATCGCCGGGTTCATCGGCCCGACGACGGTGAAGGTGCCGTCCTTGCCGCCGACCCTGAGGTTGGCGAATTCCTTGCCGCCGAGAATCGCCCTCGCCCGGCCGCGCCAGTTGGACCAGGTGCCGTTGCCGCCAACGGTGGCGACGAGCGGCTGGGCCAGTCCGGTCAGCTTGGCGACGAAGCCGTTGCCGGGAGCCTCCACTCGAACCCCGATCGCCAGCCGGTTCGCTTCCGGCACGGCGTCGATCCGGAGGGCGAGCTTGTCTCCGCCCGGCAGTCCGGGTCCCGGGATCGCATTGGTGTCGAGCGCCAGCTGACCGCGGCCGTCGTCGATGCGGGCGCTGCCGGCCAGGCTGAGCAGGTGCCGGTAGCCGGTGACGGGCGGGTCGACGAGCATCCGGTCGACCTTGATCTGGCCGATGTCGACGTTGATGTCCGGGAGGAGCGGCGCATTCGGGTCGCCGGGCTTGAGCTCGGGCAGGCGGTAGAGGCGCGCCTGCGGGATTTCGAGCCGCTTGATGTCGATGTGATTGCGGAAATAGGAGAGCGGCCGCCAGTCTAGAGTCGCTTCGGGCGCGACGAAGAACGTGCCCTTGGGATCCTTCAGGGTGAGGTTGTGGAGCGTGAGCTCGCCGAACAGCGAGCCTTCGATCCGGCCGACATCGATGTCGAGCCCCGACGCGGTCTCCAGCTCGTTGATCTGCATCACCACGTAACGGTGGCCGAGCGACGAGTTCAGCCAGACGAAGAAGAGCAGAATGGCGACGATGATCCCGATCAGGCCGACGCCGGTCCATTTGGCGGCGGCCCGGGCGCGCTGGCGGCCGCGGCGCACGTGGGGTGCGGGATCCGCCGCCGTCGCCATCTAAAAGGCCTGCCCGATCGAGACGTAGACGGCGAAGCGCGATTCGCCCTTGCGGCGGCCGAGCGGCATCGCGATGTCGGCGCGCAGCGGCCCGAAATTGGTATAGAGGCGCCCGCCGACCCCGACTCCGATGCGCATGTCGTTCAGCCGCGGAGTCTGGCTGTGATAGACCTGGCCGGCGTCCACGAATCCGACCACTCCGTAATTTCCGAAGCGGTAGCGGCCCTCGAGCGCGAACTCGACCAGGCTGCGCCCGCCGGTCGGAACGAAAATGGTCGGATCGTCCTTCTCGTCGGGATCGTCCGGATCGAACTTGGGGTTGGCCACCTCGACCCGCGGTCCCAGCTCCTGGAAGCCGAAGCCTCGCACCGATCCGCCGCCGCCTGCGTAGAGCCGCCGCGACGGCGCCAACTCCGAGAGTTCCGCCCCGTAGATCGACCCGGCACGGGCGCGGCCGGCGATGACGATATTGTCCTTCACCGGATAATAGGCGCTGCCGTCGAATATGTTGCGGATGTAGGGCTGGCCGGGCTCGCGAAGCGATGTCTCCGGGTTGACGAAGGCCTTGAGCCGGAAGCCCCTGGTCGGGTCGAGCAGGCTGTTGGAGCGGTCGTAGCCGACCTGGCCGCTTATCCCGGCAAGGAAGAAGGCGTCCTTGATCGAGAGGCGGGGGAAGCCGGTCTGGGCTTCGTTTGTGGCGATCACCTCGGCGCCGAGGGCATAGGTCCACACCTTCTGCCAGATCGGAGTCGACTCCCGGGCGACCTGCCCCTGCAGTCGGGCGGTATAGCCCTTGAAGGCGGGGAGATCGCGGCGTCCCGCCTCGGCCTGGATGAAGATGCTCCGGTCGCGCTTCTTCCAGTTGTTGCGGCGGAAGCCGATCCGAGCCGCCTGCTCCTTCGTGCCGAGAATCGCCCCGAGCCGAAGCGCGCCCTCCGGAGGGAAGATGTTGCGATGCTCCCAGCTCGCTTCGGCCCGGAAGCCCTCGCCGGTGCTGAAGCCGACGGTGCCTGCGAGCGAGCGGGCGGGGCCCGCGTCCTGGCGGACGAGGATGTTCACATATTCGGTGCCGTCCTCGGCCTTCTCCCCGGTGGCGACCGGCGTGGCCGAGACGGTGGTGAACAGGTTGGTGGCGATCATCGCCTCGCGCAGGTCGTCGACCTTGCGGCTGTCGTAGAGGTCGCCGCGCTTGAAGCGGGAGAGGACTTCGACATGCTTGGGGCCGAAGGCGAGGTCGCCCTCGGTGGTGAAGCCGGCGAAGCGCGAGCGGTTTCCGGGTGTCACCGGCAAGGTATAGTCGCCGCGCCGGGTCTCGGGATCGAGCAGGATGTCGCGAAGGCCGACCTCGGCGAAGGGATAGCCCTGCTGCGGCAGCCGCAGCCGGACGTTGGCCTCGGCCGCCTCGACGTTGATGGCGACGATCGGGTCCTCGGTCTTGAGCGGCAGCGCCTCGCGGGCGAGGTTGGCGGGCTCCGTCTGCGGGCCGTCGATCGTGATTTTGCCGAACAGGTAGCGCGGGCCGGGAACGGTGCTCACCACCACCCGCATCTGCCCCTGCTCGGGCAGCTGTTCGATCGAGGACAAAGCGGTGGCGTCGTAATATCCCTCGGAGCGGAGCAGTCGGACGGCGAGCAGCTCGTCCTCCTTGGCCCGGGACTGGATTTGGGCGCCGTTGGTCGCCTCGCCGTCGGCATCCTCTAGGGCGGAGAGATCGCGGAAGCGGTCCTCCAGCCCGATCTCCTCGAGGCCCTCGACGACGAGCGTGTAGCGGACCGGCTCGATCTTGCGGTCGTCATCCTCCTCCCCCGGGCCGGGCGGCGGAGTCCTGACGTCGAACTCGCTGATCGGAGTCAGCGGCCGCTCCAGCTCCGGGTCCGGAACCGCCGAGTCGGGGATCAGCTCCCCCTCGGGAGTGGTCGCCGGCGGCGGCCCGGCGAAATCCTCGATCGGCTCGAGCGGCCTGCCGAGCTCGGGGTCCAGCACCGGCAGCTCCTTCTCGAACTGGCTGTCGGATACGATCGGTTCGTCGGCGGGCGGGACCTTGGGCGGATCGCCCTGGGCGAGCGCGGGCGTGGCCGTGGCCAGCGCCAAGGCGCCGGCGGCGACCGCTCCCATCAAAATGCCGGCCTTCCTCAAATTGCCCGCCGCTCCCGAGGTTCAACCCGGTCCCTTAGCCCGAAAAACCTTAAACTGGAAAAGCTTGCATTTGTTCCGGAGGCGTAAGGGACCCCCTCTGTGTCCCCTCAGCCACGTCCTGCATCAGCTTTTGCGGATCCAGGGCGCGGCCGAGCGGCACTGAGCAGCATGCCTCCCGTCACCGTGAACTTGGTTCAGGGTCCAGGGCTCCGCCGCCCCGCGGTCTCCGGACTGGAGGCTGAAACAAGTTCAGCATGACGGCGTGGGACGGCCTCCGCGCGTGGCCGATTGATCGCCGCGGCCATGTCGGTACTGAAGGGGCCATGCTCCGCCCGCCCTCGCCCTCGCTGCTCGACGAGCTCCAGTCGCTGCTCGGGCCGCGCGGCTTCACCCGCGATTCCGACGCTCTGGCGCCGTGGCTCAGGGACTGGCGCGGGCGCTATCAGGGCCATTCGGCGGCGCTGCTTTCGCCCGCATCGGCCGCCGAGGTGCAGGCGATCGTCCGGCTCTGCGCCCGGGAGCGGGCGGCGCTGGTGCCGCAGGGGGGGAACACCTCGATGGTCGGCGGAGCCACGCCCGAAGGCGACGCCCTCCTGCTGTCGCTGCGCCGGATGAACGCGGTCCGCGACGTCTCGGCCGAGGACAATGTCGCAATAGTCGAGGCGGGGGTAATCCTCTCGGACCTGCACGACGCCGCGGCGGCGGCCGGGCGGCGCTTCCCGCTCTCGCTCGGAGCCAAGGGCTCGGCGACGGTGGGTGGTCTCATCTCCACCAATGCCGGCGGGACCCAGGTGCTTCGCTTCGGGCCGATGCGCTCGCTGGTGCTCGGGCTCGAGGCGGTGCTGCCCGACGGATCGCTGTTCGAGGGGCTGTCGGCGCTTCGCAAGGACAATCGGGGCTACGATCTGAAGCAGCTGCTGATCGGCGCCGAAGGCACGCTCGGAGTGGTCACCGCCGCCAGCCTGAAGCTCTTCGCGGTGCCGGGCTCGCGGTCGGTGGCCTGGGTCGGGCTCGATTCGCCCGCGGCGGCGCTCACCCTGCTGCGCCGGCTGGAGGGGCGGCTGGGCGAGGCGGTGGAGAGCTTCGAGCTGGTGCCCAGCGACGCGCTCGCCCTGGTCCTCGCCGGGATCGCCGGCACTCGCGCTCCGCTGGCCGGGGAGCATCGCTGGCACGTCCTCGTCGAATCGGTTGCGCCCGGGAGCGCTCGCGACGCCGCCGAAGCGCTTCAGGAGGCGCTCGCGGCGGCTTTGGAAGAGGGTCTCGCACGCGATGCCGTGATCGCCGCGAGCGACGCGCAGGCGGCGGCCTTGTGGCGGCTGCGCGAGTCGATCGCCGAGGCGGAGCGGCTGCAGGCGCCGTCGGTGAAGCACGACGTCTCGGTGCCGGTCTCGGCCATGCCCGAGTTCATCGAGCAGGCGCGGGCCGCAGTCGAGGCCCGGTTCGAAGGGGCGCGGGTGGTGGCTTTCGGCCACCTCGGCGACGGCAACGTCCACTTCAACGTCCAGCCGCCGTCGGGCGCCGAAGCGGCGGCCTGGCTGGCGGCGGAGGGGGAGAGGGTCAGCGCGACGGTGCACGACCTCGTCGTCGCGGCGGGCGGCTCGATCTCGGCCGAGCAC
>DATHBY010000397.1:0-2255 GCA_035295885.1 Allosphingosinicella sp. | reverse complement strand
CCCAGCCTGTTCGTGCGCAAGCGGCATGTCGGCGACACGCAGTCTCCGCTGGCGACCCGAACCTCTGGGGTAGGGGCGAGCGCGCGCAGCCTGATCTATGCGGACGGGCTGCTGCTCTCGGCGCTGATCGGCAATAACAATACCAGCGCCTCGCCGCGCTGGGGCATGGTGTCGCCCGAGGAGATCGATCGGGTCGACGTGCTCTACGGCCCGTTCTCTGCCGCCTATCCGGGCAATTCGATCGGAGCGGTGGTCAACATCACCACGAGGCTGCCCGGCAAGAGCGAGGGCTCGATCAGCGCGGCGACCAGCGTCCAGAGCTTCGAGCAATATGGCACGAACGGAATCTTCCCGGCCCGCCAGGCGGGTGCGACCCTGGGAGGACGGACCGGGCCGATCGCCTGGTTTCTGAGCGCCAGCCGAGTCGACAGCCAGAGCCACCCGCTGGCCTACGCGACCGTGGCCCGGCCGGCCGCTCCCGGCAGCGCCGGTACTGCGGTGACCGGCGCCATTCCCGACCGCAACCGCGCGGGCGCGCCGATCTTAGTCCTCGGCTCCGCCGGGCTGGAGGACCATAAGCAGGACAATCTCAAGCTCAAGCTGGCCTGGGAAGCGGGACCGGCCTTTCGGCTGACCTACAGGGGCGGGCTGTTCCTCAACGACACGAAGGCGTCGGCCCGGACCTATCTGAGCGGCAACCGCTTCGCCGGGACGCTCAACATCGCGGGCCGGACCGTCAACGTGCCGGCGAGCGCCTTCTCCAACAATGTCTACGAGCAGGGCGAGCGCCACTGGATGCACGGCCTCACCGCCGAGGGCAAAGCGGCCGGGCTGAGCTGGCGCGCCGTAGCCAGTCTCTACGATTTCGACAGGCATGAGCAGCGCATCCCCTCGGGCGCGCTGCCGACGGCGGCGGACGGGGGCCCCGGCTCGATCGTCCGGCTGGACGGGACGGGGTGGCGCACTATGGACATCGAGCTTCGTCGAGGCGGCCTTCGCGGCGGGGCCCATTATGACGGGTTCAGGCTGAACAGCCGGCGCTTCGCGACGGCGGACTGGCGCGAGGGCGCGCCGGGCGCGCTCGGCCAGCTCGCCCAGGGCCGCACGCGCACCCTAGCCTTGTGGGCTGAGGACGAGATCGACCCCGCGGACTCGCTGCGGCTGACCGTCGGTGCCCGCTACGAAGCATGGCGGGCCTATGGCGGGCGCAACTTCTCGCTCGCGCCCGCGCTCGACGTCGCGCAGCCCGCGCGGTCGGCCGAGGGGATCTCCCCCAAGGCGAGCCTGCGCTGGCTTCCGGCGCGGGGCTGGAGCCTCAGCCTTTCGGCGGGGCAGGCCTATCGCTTCCCGACCGTCTCCGAGCTCTACCAGGCGATCGCGACCGGCCCCAGCCTCACCGTGCCGGATCCCAATCTGAGGCCGGAGCGGGCGCGCTCCACGGAGCTGGCGGCGACCTGGTCCGGCCGGTCCGGGCACGTAAGGCTGTCGCTGTTCGGCGAATCGATCCGCGACGCCCTGATCTCGCAGACGGCGCCGCTGGTGCCGGGCTCCGGCACCCTGTTCAGCTACGTCCAGAATGTCGAGCATGTGCGAACCGGCGGGGTCGAGCTCGCCTTCGAGCGGCGCGGGCTGATGGTGCCGCAGCTCGACGTCTCCGGAAGCGTCACCCTGGTCCGGCCCAAGGTAGTCGAGGACTCCGCCTTTCCGGCTGCCGAGGGCAAGGACATCCCCCAGGTGCCGCGGCGGCGGGCCACCCTCGTCCTGACCTGGCGCCCGTCCGACGCGGCCAGCCTCACCCTGGCCGGCCGCTATTCCAGCCGTTCGTTCGGGACGATCGACAATAGCGACATCGTCACCCACACCTTTCAGGGCTTCGGAGGCTTCCTTATCGCCGACGCCCGCGCCAATTTCCGGATCGGCAAGCATTGGAACGCCGCTTTCGGCGTTGAGAATCTCACCAACGAGAAATACTTCCTCTTCCACCCCTTCCCGCAGAGGAGCTTTACGGGGGAGCTGACCTATCGGTGGTGAAAAATCGGTGTCAGACAGTGTCCGACACTTTTCAGCGGAGCCCGAGATGATGGGGAGAGGGTGGCGAGCGGCCGGTCGGGACGCAACCGCGGTGCTGGCGGCGGCAGCGCTGCTTGCGGCCTGCAACCCGCTCGCTCGGCCGTCGCTGAACGCCTACCGGCCGCTGCAGGAGAAAGGGGCGGTTTCTCCCAAGGGGGAGCTGACCGTCCGCTTCGGTGGCACCT
>DATHBY010000396.1:0-2705 GCA_035295885.1 Allosphingosinicella sp. | reverse complement strand
CGGCACCGGCGACGACCTCCACTTCGACGATTTCGCCACCATCAACCTTCGCCTGTTCGCCGATCTGGGCCAGCAGCCCTTCGCCCGCGAGCGCCCGTTCCTGCGCGGAATGCGGGTGAGCCTGGCGATCGACAATCTGTTCGACGCCCGCCAGCAGGTCCGCGACCGGCTGGGGGCGGTGCCCTTGAGCTACCAGCCCGACTATCTCGACCCGCTCGGGCGCTCGGTGCGGCTCAGCGTGAGGAAGTTGTTCTTCTGATCTTGCCTCCCCTGCCGCAGGGGAGGAATTAGGCTTCACTGCCCCATGATCTTGCCAAGCCCACGCTTGAGCTTCTCCTTCTTCGTCTTGGGCCGCTCCTGCGACTGCTCCGCGCCCTCGTCGCCGTCATTACCCATCCCGGGCATGGTCATTCCGAGCATGCCCATGTGGGTGGACTTGGTGCGCAGCTTCACCGTCCATTCCGGCCGCCACGTCCGCGGTGCGGCCGCGGGCCTCGGCTGTTCGAAATTGCTCTCACCGCCGAAGGCGATCAGGCTCAGCATCGATTGCGGCGCCGCCTTCGCGACCTCCGCCGGCACGGTGCAGCGGTCCGCCGTCGACGGCATCAGCACCCGGCTCTGCACAAGCCGCGCGATGTCGGCGTCCGCGACATAGTCGAAGGCCATCATCGCCGCCTGGGTCTCCGACGAGGTCCAGATGATGAAGTCGCCATTCTGCGCCGCGCCCATGATCGAGCCGAACCAGGCGCGCGCCCCGGGGACCGGCTGCCAGACGAGCGGGATCGAGCCGGAAGCGCCGGCGCTGCTGGAGGTGAGCGTCACCGGAGCCAGGAAGTCCTGCCCAGCTCCGAGCGCGAAGCGGATCTCCGGCGAATAATTGCCCCGCACGACATGCTCGCCGACCAGCGAGCCGGCGGCCGGCACCCGGGTTTGCGAACGCTCGTTCGGCCACTCGCCATAGGTAGCTGAGGTGGCCGGGGAGGGCGGAGTCATCGGCTTCAGAGCCATGTTGGCGAAAGCGGGGGGCATCCGGCCCGCCGCCATCGAGGCGAAGTCGATCACCGCCGGCTGGCCGGGCCGGGCACGCTCGCCGCAGCCCCAGTAGATCAGCATCCGCCCGCGCGGCCGCTCCATCTGGCCCCAGGGCTGGGCGGGGCCGGCCGCGCGCGGGGCGGCCTGGGGAGTCAACAGCGGCAGGCTGGGACCGGCCTGAAGGCCGGCGGGCGGGACATGCTCGGCCTGCGGCGCCCCCGGCGCGCGGCGCGGGCTTCCGAGCTGGAGGGTGAGCGTGCGGACGTAAGACGAACGGCCGCCGCGGCCACCGCCGAGCATGGAGCCCATCATCGAGCCGGCGCTGGGCCGTCCGCCCCCGGCCATTGCGGCAAAGCCCGACGCGGTGTCGGCGCTCATCCAGTAGACGGCCGGACCGGTGCCGCCGCCGCGCACCTGGCCGAACGCCGCGCCGCCCGCCACCGCGATCAGGCTCGCACCCGCCAGGATCGTCAATCTCACCGTCATCTCTCATCCCCCGCTGAAACCAACCCGCCGTGTATAGCGCCGGTCCTCCGATCCGCAAAATAACCGTACCGGTTGCGTAAGGTCCGTCGTAGAGAACCTCTCGGCGCTCGAAACGGAACGTCTGCAACGCTTTTTTCGCTGACCGCGCATGAGCGATGACGCCGTCTTCCTGAGGGAGCAGGCCCGCCGCTGCCGCCGACTTGCCCGAGGCATCGTCACGCCCGACGTGGTGGAGACGCTGAACCGCATGGCCGGCGATTACGAAGCGCGCGCGGACGAGATCGAGAAAAGATCGGATCCCGCCTAGAGTTTGTCCTATTGTGGCGGAAGCGAGGCATTCGTCATGCGGGACTTTGATCCGGCATCCACCTTCTTCCTCCACCGGGATTGAGAAAAAGATGGAACCCGGATCAAGTCCGGGGTGACGATTCTGCTTCGGCAGGACGAAGTCCGGACGCGAAGCGGATGGGGAGGATCAGCCGGTCCCTGCACCGTCATTCCGCGCAAGCGGGGATCCGGCGCTGACTCCGAACGCCCGCTCTCTCGGGAATGACGGACAGTCCCCTACCGGCACCTGGCCTGAGTCCTCGCCGCCGGGAGCCGCTGCTTGAGCCAGTCGCGCATGGTCGAGCCATAGACGTCCTGAAGCTCGTCATAGGCCTTGCAGGCGTCGGCGGGCTTGTCGAGCGCGACCAGCGCCTGGCCGAGGAAGTAGAGGCTGTCGGCCGCGCGCTCGCCCTTGGGGTTGCCCTGGTAATTGGCGAGGAAGGTCTTGGCGGCGGTGGCCGGCTTGCCGGCGTCGAGATAGGCCCGGCCGGCGAGGTTGCTCGCCCAGCTCGCCCATTTGCTCTTCGGGTAGCGCTTCGCGGTGGCCTCGAGCGACTTTTGCGCCTCGGTGTAGCGCTTCGCCTCCCACAGCCGGAAGCCGAAGCGGCCGGCCGGGCCGGCTCGCCGTCCGCGGCGGCAGGCCTCGGCGTGGAGGACGAGGAGGTGGCCGGGCGGGCCGGCTCGGCGGCCGGAGCTCCGCCGCGCTCGAGCGCGTCGAGGCGGCCGCCGGCGCTGTCGCGGAAACGGTTCAGCCCGTCTTCGAGCTGGCGAAGCCGGTTGCCGTTCTGCTCGATTTGGCCGGTGAGCTCGCGAAGCTGCGCCTCGAGCGAATCCACCCGGGCGGTGAGATCGGCGACCGC
>DATHBY010000395.1:0-10495 GCA_035295885.1 Allosphingosinicella sp. | reverse complement strand
CGCACAGCCTTGCCGAGATCACGCAGTGCCAGCCTTCCCTTTGCCCGTTGCGCCTCAGGCAGTCGATCAGGTTCAAACGTATCGTGTCGGGGCGGCTCCATTGCTCGAAGGAGCTTGTTGCCTGTATCGTCTCGGCACTGCAACACAGCTATGAAGTCCTTGAAGTTTCCGAATTGACGAAGGTTCGGCAAGGATTCCGTTATGAGCATCCCATTGCGAAGGACTGCCACCCTCTTTGGCAAGCCTTCTCCGATCCGGATGCGGACCTCGCATCGGCCAAGATGAAGGTTTTGCGTGTCTTCAACAATTACTCCTTCCGTGCCTAGGCACTTTAAGTACTCACGCACGTGATCGAATTTTTCTGGCTCACCCGTCTGCTCCTTCATCGCCTCACGCGCCGCACTGTCGGCAAAAAAGTTACCAATTGTGGCTGCACTTATCGGGGGCTCGTCGTCGATCTCGACCTCCAGGTGTCCGTCCGAAACCGCACCGAAAAAGTTCTCAGCAATATTGGCTGCCAGGACCTTTTTCCAATTCTTGCGACCTGAAAAGCCAAGGATATTCAGGGTGGTGCCGGTTCCGCCACCCTGTTCTGGATCGCCATGCCATAACCAAGCTGGTACGTGTTCGAAGCCCTCGACAGGCTGACATTGATTCTTAATTCCCCAAAAACCCGTTCCGCGGAAGGTTTTGCCGCCCATTTCATGTGACGTCAAAATGGACTTTCCCTGGGTATAGTGAACGAGCTGATTTGCCTCGATATCATTCCATACCGTCGAGACAAAAATCGTGCGCAAGCCTGAAACGGTATACGGCGCAAACTTTCCGATCCCGTACGACCCGAGGTCGGAGTCTGAGGTTTTCTTGCTCTGACCCGCCGCCTTCATGAATGCGAAATAGGGTTTGCCGTTGCTACACGGCCCGGTAACACCTGTGGTGTTGGAGTCTTTAATCTGAAGAACCGGCACAGTAGCCTGTTTCAGCATCGCCGTGGCGGACGCAAAGAAAGCGGTGGCCTTATCGCTTTCGGTCCCTGCGCCAGCCTTGCAGGCCGCCACAACCGCCCGTAGCTCGTCGATGCCCGGAATGTCTGGCGTTGGCACCTCTAAAAGGCGGATGTGTATTTTGACAGGCGATTTGGATTGAGCGTCAATCGTGTTTTGTGGGACCTCCCGCCCAAGGTGCTCAAGCGGATTACCCGTAAAATGTTCAATCCCGGAATCGTTGAACCCGTCCCATTGTTGGGTACTATCCTCCTGAAAGAGGAAGCCGATATCGTCCTTCACGAGGGTCTTTCTGAATCAAGCCGTTGCCGTACGCGCTCTGCTAGCAACTTGACGAGGGGCACCGCAACCGCATTACCGACCTGTTTGTATCGATGCGCGCGGGGGACCGTTTCTGGGAATTGGAACGTAGTGGGAAAGCCCTGCAAGCGCAGGCACTCATGCTCCGTGAGCTTCCGTAAACCCACGCCATTCATTAAGAAGGGTACGTTATGCCCTCCGAGCCCCATGTTCGCAGTCAGCGTTGGGCACGTATTCGGTTCCTTTGCGCGAACCTCATATTTTCGAAGCTGATAGAGGCACGATCTATCTCGTACAGCCTTGGAAATCATAGAAAAGTATTTATTCTTCTTGTCTAGATAATATTCACCGTCATACTCTCCCTCGAAGTCTACATACCTCGACAACTCCTTTTGACCCATATACGGATCTGAGGGAAACTGGAATCTGCCGCTTCGGAAGAACTCGGTCGAAAGCGCAACCATGAAAAGCCTCTGCCGCTGTTGAGGCAGCTCAGTCAGTTCGTAGGTATCTAAAACACATGAGCTGTCCGGCTTGAACCAATAGCCAGCCTTGCGAATAGCATTTGAGACCCGCATGAACCACGTGCCACCTTCTCCGTACTGGAGGAACGGTGCGTTTTCGAGGACAAGTACCTTAGGTCGATTGCTGCCGAACTCTTCGATAAGCCGAATGATCTCGTAAAAGAGCTCGCCGCGTGGATCCTCGAAGCCTTGGCGTGTGCCTGCCTGCGAGAAACTCTGGCAGGGGAAACCTGCAGTTAGAACGTCCACCGCTTCCAGGCCATGTGACTTCACAGAGATGGTTTTTACATCCTCTGCGATCAGCCGTGTATCAGGAAAATTCTCACAATACGTTGTCGCGGCGTGGGCGTCGTTCTCTACGGCCCATGACGTTTTGATACCAGCTTCTCGAAATCCGAGGCAAAATCCACCTATGCCCGCAAAGAGCGCGCCACATTTCCACGTCAATCAAATGCTCCCCATCACACGGCACCTGTTTGTTCGGCCGTGGCAGCTGCGATTTCCGCCCAGTTCCGCCTCGAGCCGTAGCCCGGGCACGTCGGAGCCGGCGGCGTACCAGAGGCGCGTTTCCGGATTCTGGGCGAGATGAACTTCTAGTTCGACCGCCTTCACGCCTGGCCCTCCGTCAACCCCGGTTGAAAGTACCAGATTCAGACGATTTCCGGACGCGCTCCCGCGGATGGTCCGTCGCCACCCCGCCCGACAGCCGCGCCACATGCGGATAAATCTCCGCCACCTCCGGCGTGTAGCCGAGATTGAACACCGTCGGGCTCTTCGCCGGCCGGTCGCTGGCCTTGTCGTAGAAGGTGCCGAACAGCCGGTCCCACAGGAAGGAGGTGATCCCGAAATTCCCCGTCTCGTCGTGGAAATGGTGGGCCATGTGGCGGCGCTTCATTTCCGCGAGCCACTTGCGCCTGGGCTTGTAGGCGAGGTGCTGGATGCAGTGGACGAACTCGTAGAAGCAGGTGGTGACGAGCCCCGTCGCGAAGGCGGCGGCGGCTGCGCCCCAGGCGGCGTCCTGGCCCCAGAAGCTTCCGATCCAATAGCCGATGGGAAGGGTCGCGGCGGCGATGGTGGGGAGGGTGGTGTGGAGGGCTCCGAACAGCACTTCGAGGTGGTTGGGGTCCTGGTGGTGGTCGTAATGGATCCGCTTCCAGGTCGGGGCGAGCAGCTTCGACTTCCACATCCATTTGCTGTGCAGCACCCAGCGGTGGAGCAGGTACCAGACCAGAGGGTAGATGAGGCTTGCGACGGCGATCGCGATCAGGGCCGGGGCGAGCGGGGCCGGGCGCGCCGCGAAAAAGCCGATCGCGGCCGCCGACAGCGCCAGATAGGCGATGATCGCGGGATAGGTGATGTAGGCGACCCAAAGCTCCTTCAGACTCATCCTGTCGAGATGATGCTCTCGCCTCCAGAAGCTCGGGCGGATCGTCAAAGCGGGTTTCACGTCGTCGCTACCTCAAATGTCGCCGGGCCGCCGCCACGCGCGCGCGGCTTCCCAATATGGGGCCAGTCCCTGGATACGCAATGCGGCCCTTTTAGGGCTTTGCCGCGGCCGGCACCAGCCTCAGGGTCCGCGAGAGGGCGCCGAGAGCCTCGCGGTCGCCGCGGACGAGGCCGAATCGAAGGGCGCACCAGCTGGCCAGGGCCCACAGGGAAAGGACCGAGGCGAAGCGCACCGGGCCGCGCAAATGGTAAGCGGCGAACCCCATCAGAGCGACTCCGGCGAGGGCGACGAACAGGCCGCGGAAGAGCTTGGCGTCGAACGGGCTCATCCCTTCGGTGATCCTGAGCTCGAGGGTCGCCATGTAGGCGATGGCGACGGTCGCGGCCCCGACCGCCACGGCCATTCCGGCGGCTCCGTAGGCGGGAACGAGGACGAGGGCGAGCGCTCCCCAGACGGCGACTCCGATGAGGCTGTTGACCAGAGGCAGGATTCGGTGGCCGGTCATCTCGACGATCGGGGTGGCGGGGCCGACGACCGCCTCGGCGGCCCGGGCGGCGACGAGGATGTAGAGCAAGGGCAAGGCGGCCATCACCTCCGGGCGGAAGACGGAGAGGATGTCGGGGCCGGTGAAGGCGAGCAGGCCGGCCAGCGGAACGACGAGCGCGGTCGAGACCCGGCTTGCGAAGCGGTAGAGCGGAGCGATCTGGGCCCGGTCGGCCCGCGCCTGGTGGGCGGCGACCGGCGCCATCACATATTGGAAGGCCTGGCGGACGGCGAGCGGCAGGGTCGCGATCTTGCGGGCGATCTCGAACAGGCCGGCCGCGATCGCTCCACTGGCGCCGGGCAGCAGGAAGTTGAGGATCATCGCGGGCGCGTCGGTCAGCAGCCGGCGCGAGGCGTTGGCGGGAAGCAAGGCGAGGCCGGTGGCGAGGAGGAGCCTGAAATCGGCTCGCGGCACCGGCGCCCGGACGAGCAGCCTCAGATCGTAATAGCGGCCGAGCAGCGGCACGCAGAGCAAAGCGGTGAGTGCCAGCGAGCTGAGATGGGCGAGGACCAGGCCGATGCTGCCGGCGCCAAGCGCGAAGAAGCCGAGCGCGAAGATTATCCGGGCGATCTGCTCCCAGAAGAGGCGGAGGCGGATCTCGGGCCCGAAGGCCCGGCGGGCGCGGGCGGCGGAGGTGGCGATCTCGATAAAGGTCCACAGCGGGAGGCCCCAGGCGAACAAGGCGACGGCGGTGGGCAGGCTCGCCTTGTCCTCGGCCGCGGCGGAGAAGAAGGAGGCGACCCAGCCGGCGTTGAGGGTCACCAGCAAGGCGATCAGCGCGGCGGGCAGGACGGTGGCGAGCAGTGCCGCCTTGACGGCGCCGTGGGCGGTCTCGTCGTCCTCCGTGGGAACGATCCGCTGCAGGGCGCTGGTCAGCGACAGGTCGACGAGATTCTCGAGGAAGTTGATCGAGGCCCAGAGCGCGACATAGACTCCGTAGGTCGCCAGTCCGTAGAGGCCGATATAGAGGGGCTGGGCGACCGCATCGATCAGGGCCGTCGCCCGCGAAAGCCCGGCCAGCCCGGCGCCGCGCGCCACCTCGCCTCGGGTGACGTTCTCTTCCGGGTCGGGAGGCGGGGTCGCGGCCATCGGCGCCTGCTTTGGAGCGGGGAGGGGCGCAGTGGCAAGCGCCGCCTCGCTCCGCCTCGATCAGGACATCGAGCGCCGGCGCCCGGCGGCCCCGATCCGCTCAGGCCAGTCGCGCGGCGCGCAACTCCGAGATCGGCCGGTCGTCGTCTTGCCCGGCGCCCGGCGGCGATGCGTGGACGAGGGGCCCGGTTTCGCGCTTTCCCCCCGGCAACAGCGAGACGCTGAGCAGATAGCCGAGCACGGCGCTTCCGCCATAGCCGACCAGAGGCGTCGGATAATTCCCCAGAGCGGCCGCCGCGAGGACGGCCGACCAGCAGCCGCCGAAGGCGAGGAGAGCCGCACGATCGTCCCTTCCCCTCCGGGCGGCGATCAGGGCGGGGAGGAGGAGGGCGGCGGCCCCGATCGCCACCGCCGAGCCGGCGAGCGGATGGACGTCGAACGCGGTATAGAAGATGCGGTCGACGAAAGCCGAGGCGGGGAGCATGTCCGGCGTCAGCAAGGTCCAGCCGAAGCCCAGGATCGACGCGGCCGCCGCCAGGAGCGGAAGACGGCCCGGCGCCGCGACCAGAAAGGCGAGGAGCCCCGCCAGCAGAACGCCCGCCATGGCCCGGTCGGGCTGAATCGCCAGCGCAAGGGCCGCGGCGATCATTCCGGCGGTCCCGATCGCATCGGGACGCCTCGCATAGAGGACGAGCATAAGGGGCACGACGATAAGGCTGACCTGCACTGGCAGCGGGCCGATGCTCACCCATCGCGAAGCCCCGTCCGCCGCAATCCCGAACAGCGCCGTCAGCACCAGCGCGGCCGAGAGCCCGAGAATCGCCGCACCGGATCCGGCGAGGCGCGAGCTCGCGATCCGGCCCAGCGCGAGCCAGGCCGTCGCCCCCAGCACCAGGGCCGCGAGGTTGACGAGGAGGTAGCGGGACGGAGCGCCGGCGGCCGTCATATAGGCCAGCCCCAGTCCGACGGCGGCGGCACCGCACAAAAGGCCGAGCAAGCGAGGTCGCGCCGAAATAATGTTCATGATCGAGAGGCTCCAGGTCGAAGGTGCGGACAGAAACGGGAGGGCGCGGGCCGCGGCGAGCGCGGATCGGAGCCGCTCGGCGGCTGCCAGTGAGGCCGCGGCGCGCAGGCATCCGGCGGCGAAGAGCAGGGCCGCTCCGTCGCCGGGTATCTCGGCCAGCTCACGCACCATCGCACGCGACCAGCAGGACAAATGCGGCGGCAGCAGGCGCGAAGCGGCCGACAACGTCCGCGCCGCCAGGCGGCGGGCGAGGCCGCTCAAGACGCCGCCTCGCCCGCCTGCCGGTCCGCGACCGGGAGAGATCCGCCGGCCGCCACCGCTTCGGCGCGGGCGAGCTGCCGGCCGGCGGCGGTCAGCCGGTAGGCATGACGCGGCGGCCGGCCCGACGCCGCGGGCTGCTGCCACTCCGCCTCGAGATAACCTTGCGCCTCGAGCCGGATGAGAATCGGGTAGAGCGTGCCGGACCTGACGCCGGTGAGGGAGGTCAGCTCATAGCCGTAGCTCCAGCGCTGCCCCGCCGCGGCGAGAGCGGCGAGCAGGGCTCGGGCATGTCCGGACAGGGCGCGCTTGCGGATCACGCCGACCCATATCTACCTATATAGATTTAACGTCAAGCCGCCCGCGAACGGCCCCGGGGGGACCCCTCGCAACCCGGCTCGATCGGAGGGAAACGCCTAGAGTTTGTCCTATTGTGATGGAAGCGAGGCATTCGTCATGCCGGACTTGATCCGGCATCCGCCTTCTTCCTCCAGCGGGATTGAGAAAAAGGTGGACCCCGGATCAGGTCCGGGGTGACGATTCTGCTTCGGCAGCACAAAGTCTAGGCCGGGTGCGCCGCGCCGGCATCCAGCCCGAAAGCAGGCAGCGCCATCCACACCGCCATCGCGACCATCATCAGATTCTCGGTCAGCGAGACGAAGCCGAGCGGAACGTTGCTCGAGCCGCCGACGCAGGCGCATTTCAGCTCGCGCTTGTCGACATAGACGGCCTTGAACACCGAGGCCGCTCCGACGGTGCCGATGAAGAGTGCGACCGGCACGGAGAGCCAGGTGAGAGCCCCGGCCACCATCAGCACGCCCGCCAGCCCCTCCGCGAACGGATAAACGTAGCTGTACGGCACCCACCTCTTCGCCAGCAGGTCGTAGTTCAGGAACATGGTCGCGAACGTCTCGACGTTCTGGAGCTTCAATAGCGCCAGCACGGCCATCGAGAAGCCGATGAACCATTCGGCCGCGCGCAGGGTGAACGGGCTGCCGGTCACCGCGTGGCTCGCCGCCATCGCCATCAGCGCCGTCATCGCGAACAGGGCGATCACCGGCCGGTAGCTCGTCGCCTTGGGATCGGCGACCCTCTTGCCGAGGAAGCGGCGAAGATCGTCATAGCCGCCGATGCGCCTGCCGCCGATGAAGATCTGCGGGGTCGTCGCGACTGAATGCTCCGCCTTGAAGGCGTCGGTCTGCTCGCGGGTCGTCAGGTGGCGATCGTCGACCCCATAGCCGGAGCGCTTCAGGAGATCGACCGCCTTGAGGCCGTAGGGGCAGGTATGGGACGGCATCACCATGCGGTGGACCACCGCCTTCTTCGCCGCCGTGGGGGGGTTGCTCATGTCCGACATCTCACGTCTCCTGTGAACTTGCCGGTCCTCATATAGGGTCCGTACTATGGTACGGAGTCAAGGGGTTACAGGAGATGCCCTTGATCGACGGCGAGGGAGTTCACTTTGCTCAACCGCTCGCTCCACGAACGCCTGTCAATTATGGCGATTGCCCCTTCCGCCACGAGGACCACAATCGCTCAGAAATTCGGGATACTCGCCGGCGGCAGTTGAGATCCCATACCACAATGGCGTGAAACCGCAGCAAGAGCACTTAGCTGGCCGGAGTGAACAAGACGATCCTTCTCTCAGCGGCAACCTCAGTCGACCGGTAGCCACAGGTAACGCAGGAATGCCGCCGTCGGGGGGGGGGGCAAAATGGCATCTGATGCGAAAAATCCTCCGATTTGGATCAAGTTACAGGGAACGTCCCGATATTAAACCTGTTGATTGAAAATGATTTTGTTGCGTGCGTTGGGCCATATGCCTCCCCGGTTTCGGCTCCCTATCGGTTACGCGGCGAGCACGCGCGGCAGTCTCGACACCTTACTACGGATGATCCCGGCGTGCCTGCGCCCGAACAGTTTGATTTCCTAAAAAAGAAGGATTTGTGATGAAATTGCGTGCCTATTCGCTCGGCGTGGCGCTCCTCGCAGCGTCGATGCTTACCGCCCCATCCCCGGCTCAAGAAACCAATGTCGTTGTGCAATCGATGATCCAGGCCGGCTTGGCGCCCGCGGAAGCACACGCCCGCTATGCGCTCGATCTGGAAGCTCGGTCACTTCAGAGCGGCTCCGCGGCGAAGAGCCGTCCTTTGCCGGAATGTATGGCGACGCATCTTCGGGCTCAATGCGAATTTTCGTGCGCTTGACCGGAAATGCCCAAGCAACCTTGGCCAAGTATACCAGCAATCCCGCCTTCGTCGCCGTACAGGCGGCCGTCCCGTTGCAGGCACTTGAGCGCCGCCAGGCCGCGATGGCTCGTGCGCTGGAAGCGCGTGGCGTGGCTGCCGGGACTTCGATCGATTTGAGGAGTGGCAAGGTCCGGGTTTACACTCGCCAAGTGGCTCAGGCCCGGCAGGCACTGATCGGGGTCGTTGCGGACACGGAGTCGGAGGTGCGGGATGACGATGCCGCCGCCACTCCGGTGGCGACGGTGTCAGGCGGCCGACAAACCACTTACCAGTCCGTTTCCGGCACGACGCTGACGTCGGACCGTGGGACGCTCGGCTTTGCGGTGACTAACGGAACGACGAGTGGAGTCACGACGGCCGCTCATTTCGGAAGGTGCGTAAACGCGAGCGGCGCTACCGTTGCCGGCTGCACGGTAAACGGGCCGTCTTTCTACAATCCCGCCAACACAACGGGTCAATTGACGGGCACTCCCAGTTTGAGGTGGCAAAGCGAGCGCCTAGGTGGTGCCTATGACGTCGAGTGGCGCACCAGCACCACGGACACCTTTCCGAACCAGATCATTTACGGAGCCAGCACGGTGATGGCCATCACTGGCACCTACGACCCCGCCAAACTTGTGATCGGATCGAGCCGGGTCTGCAAGCATGGCTTCACCACCGGCTATGCCTGCGGAACATTAGTCGAGCGCTATAACCAACTTTGGTTTGGAACCTATGGCGATCATTATCTGGTGAGTTCCGACTCGGGAGGCATGATGGCGAACGGCGGCGACAGTGGGGGACCGGTTTTCCTTGCCAATACAGCAGTCGGCCTCATCTCCGGCGTTTTCCAGAACACCTCGTCCAGCCGCTATGGCCAGATGAGTTTCACCAGCATCACGACTCTGAGCGCGCTAGGAATTAGCGTGAAAACCGCTCCATGAGGTACGTAGCAATGCTCGCGGCCTGCTCCTTGGCAGGAGTTACGGCCTGCGCCACGCATTCGGACGGCGACGCCTTGATTGAATGGGAAACGAGGTACCGGCTCGCGTCGGTCGACGGCCAACCCGCCGGAGACCGCGCGTTCACGATCTCCTTCGATCGTTCTGGGGGCTACAGTGCGAGCTTCGACTGCGCAGAGCATTTCGGCCGTTACGCCTTGGGGCGCCGTCTCGTTCTCGAACCCGGCGCAACAGCCCCGGGCGGCTGCGATGAGGTGGATCTGACGACGAGCCGGCCTGTCGGTCGGCAGGAGAGCTTCGGGGCACAGTTCCTGGACGACCAACCTTTCAGCGTCAAGCGCCGCGGCGCCGAGCTTGCGCTGACCGGCCGAGGGCACCGCTATGTTCTGATCCGCTAGCTTCGCAATGAGTCCGACAGCGCATCCGAACCGATACCCGGCGGCTAGGCTGTATCGACATTCAGCAGATTTGAGCGTTGTCATCCCTCTCCCCGGAGGGGAGAGGGTAGGGAGAGGGGGTCCGGCGTCTGCGATCGGCCTCGGCCGCCGAACCCCCTCACCCCGACCCTCTCCCCCTTGGGGAGAGGGGGGGGCGCAGCGACAGGCCCGAATGTCGATACAGCCTATCTCTCCGGAAGGGCGAAGACGAACAGGGCGCTCCCGCGCTCGTGACCGAACAGGTTCGGGGCGAAGCCCTTGATCCAGCCGCCCCATCCCGTCGGCACCGCCACATATTGGCGCCCGCCGACGCTGTAGGTGACCGGGTTCGAGTGGATTCCGGTGCCGGTTCGGAAGCTCCAGAGCTGGCGTCCGTTCCTGGAGTCGAGCGCGATGAACTGGCCGTCGGGGGTGCCGACGAAGAGGACATCTCCGCCGGTGCTCAACACAGAGGAAACGATCGGGAATTTGTAGCGCCACTCCCAGGCGAGGCTGCCGTCGATTCGGTAGGCCTTGACCGCGCCGCCGCGGACCTGCGCCGGATCGACCTTATACTCGCCGCCGAAATAGGAGAGGCCTTCCTTGAAGTCGTTCTTGTAGGTGCGGAAGGTCGCGCAGGCGTCGATCACCGGCGTGTAGAGAAGCCCGGTGCGCTGACTGTAGGTGGCATGCGGCCAC
>DATHBY010000394.1:0-3389 GCA_035295885.1 Allosphingosinicella sp. | reverse complement strand
TGGGCTCGACCTGAGCGGCCAGCATCGCGGCAGTGGCGTCGTAAGCCGCTTTCTCCCGCGGCGGAGCGCCCGCCGCGAGGCGGCGCAGAGCTCGGATCTGGGCAACCTCGAGCGCCTTTTCCGGATCGACGGCGGTCGTCGGGGCGATTCCGACCCCCTCCCAATCCTTGCCGGTCGAGGCGAGCACCGCCCGGCCGACCGAGACGCTGATCAGATAGCCACCCGGCAAGGGGAAGAACTGGTTGCGGAAGCCCGCCCCGGCGGTCGTCGCGCCGATCAGCTCGCCCAGCCCGAAGCCGGCGACATGGCCGGTGAATTCCTCGGCCGCGCTGGCGCTTCGGCCGCTGGTGAGCACGTAGAGCGGCTTGCCGACCATCCGGCCGACGGGAAGCGTCGGCAGGGTCGCCAGGCGGTCGACCTGGCTGGCCCCCATGTGGAAGGTCACCAGCGGCCGGTTCGGCTCCATGAAATGGCTGACCAGATATTGCACCGCCTGCGGGCTTCCGCCGCCATTCTGGCGAAGGTCGATGATCGCCGCATCCCCGTCGCGCAGGAAGCGCATCGCGGTATCGTAGGCTTCGGCGCTCTTCGGTCCGACCCACATGAACCCCTGCAGGTTCACGTAGCGGACGTTGCCGGGAAGCAATTTCATCTCGGTGAAGCCGTGGTTGCGCCGCTGCGCCTGGCGGACCTGCTCGGCCGAAGGGCCGGTGTCCGGCTGGCCCTGGGGCAAAGCGGCAAGCTCCGCCGCCTGCCGCGGGTCGTATTGCAGGCTGAGGTGCTTGTCGTGAGCGACGCTGTCGAGATCGGCGTTGATCCGCTGGACCAGCAAGGCCGGATCGGAGACGTTGTAGCGGCCCTCAGCCAGGCCCTTGGCGAGCACCGCGTCGAGCTTCGGGCGGACCTGCGGAAGCACGTAATTGGCGGCGAGGACCCGCCGCATCTCGGCGACCACCGTCCGAGCGTCGGCGGGCGCCGCCGCTGCCGGGGCCGCCGACGGCTGAGCCGAGGCCGTTGCCGGCAACATCGCCAGCCCCACGATGAGCACCAAGCCGCCGATACGCATATTGGACTCCCTCCGGATACCACGTAATCCCGCGGTCCGTTATCGCTTGGTCCGCAGCCAATTTCTGGCAAACATGGGGACTTTCGCGACGTTTCTTGGCGGTACAGCCGGTGGAAGTGCCAGAATGGACAGGAAGCTCGATCAACTGGATCTGAAGTTGCTCGCCTGCGTCCAGGCCGACAACCAGCTCACCGCGGAAATGCTCGCGGAGCGGGTCGGGCTCTCGCCCTCGGCCGTGGCGCGCCGGCTTCGCCACCTGCGCGCGACCAGGTCGATCGCCGGCGACGTCGCCATCGTCGCCGAGCAGGCGGTCGGCCACCCGCTTTCAGCGGTCATCCACGTCCAGCTCGAGCGCCACGCGCTCAATGAGGTGGCGAGCTTCAAGCGCCAGCTTGCGGCGTCCGGGAACGTCCAGTTCTGCCTCGAGATCTCGGGCGCCTTCGACATCCTCCTGCTCGTCGTCGTCGCCGACATGGAGGCTTTCAACCTCTTTGCCGACGACATGCTCGCCGGCCAGCGCGCGGTGCGCCGCTACGAGACCAGCTTCGTCAAGCGCCGCCTCAAGGCGAGCCTCGCCCTGCCGCTGGAAGAGCTGGCGGGTCCCTAGCTCCTCCCCGGAAAGGGGAAGGGGGACGGCGCCCGAAGCGCGTCGTGGACGGTGCCAGGCGTCGGTGCAGCGGAGAGGCGGGCTCCTCCCCCAGGCTTCGCCTGGTCCCCCTCCCCGTTCCGGGGAGGAGCTGCTAGGCCGCCCCCATGCCCTCGTCTCCCGACACCGACGTCCTGATCATCGGCGCCGGCCATAACGGCCTCGTCTGCGCTTATTACCTGGCCGCGAAGGGGCTGAAGGTGACGATCCTCGAGCGCCGGAACGTCGTCGGCGGCGCCGCGGTGACCGAGGAATTCCACCCCGGCTTCCGTAACTCGACCGCCGCCTACACGGTCAGCCTGCTCAATGCGAAGGTGATCGGGGACATGCGGCTCTACGAGCATGGCCTGAAGGTCGTGCTCAGGAAAATCGACAATTTCCTGCCCACCCTCGGCCCCGGCCACCTTCTCTCCGGCCGCGACGGCCTCACTCGTAGCGAGATCGCCCGCCATTCGCCCAGCGACGCCGAAGGCTATGACGCCTATTCCGCCGCGCTCCGCTCGGTCGTCGCCATCCTCCGCGACTGGATATTGCGCGCCCCGCCCAATGCCGGGGGCGGCCTCGCCGATGTGCTGGCGGCACTGAAGCTCGGCAATGCCGTTCGCGGCATGACCGCCGAGGAGCAGCGCAACCTGCTCGATTTCTTCACCAAGTCCGCCGCCGACATCCTCGAACGCTATTTCCGCACGGACATCGTCCAGGCGCTGTTCGGCTTCGACTCGGTCGTGGGCAATTATGCCAGCCCCTACGATCCCGGCTCCGCCTACGTCCTCCTCCACCATCTCTTTGGCGAGGCGGCGGGGGTGCCGGGCGCCTGGGGCCATGCGATCGGCGGAATGGGCGCGATCACCCGGGCCATGGCCAAAGCGGCGCGCGAGAAGGGCGTGGAGATCGTCCTCGACTCGCCGGTCGAGGAGATCGTCGTCGAGCGCGGCCGAGCAGTGGGCGCAGTGGCCGGCGGCAAGGCCTGCAGGGCGAAAGCGGTGGCGGCGAACGTCAATCCCCGCTTCCTGTTCGGGAGCCTGATTCCGGACGGCGCCGTCTCCCCCGAAATCTCCCGCCGGATGGCCGGCTGGGCTGCGGAATCCGCCACCTTCCGGATCAACGTCGCTCTCTCCGAGCTGCCCCGCTTCACCAGCCTGCCGCAGCCCGGCGACCATCTCACCGCCGGGATCATCATCGGCCCCTCGCTCGGCTACATGGACCGCGCCTACACCAGCGCCCGCACCGAAGGGTGGGCGCTCGAGCCGGTCGTCGAGATGCTGATCCCCTCGACCCTCGACGACACGCTGGCCCCGCCCGGCCGGCACGTCGCCAGCCTGTTCTGCCAGCATTTCCCCTACGAGGTGGAAGGCGGCTGGGAGGCCCGCGCCGAGGAGGCCGCGGACCATATCGTCGCCCATGTCGACCGCTTCGCGCCCGGCTTCAAGGCTTCGGTGATCGGCCGGCTCGCTCTATCGCCCTGGCATCTGGAGCAGCGCTTCGGAATTCCGCGCGGCGACATCTTCCACGGCAAGATGGGGCTCGACCAGCTCTTCTCCGCCCGGCCGATGCTCGGCCATGCCGACTACCGGATGCCGCTGGCGGGCCTCTATTTGTGCGGCTCCGGCGCGCATCCGGGCGGTGGGGTGACCGGCGCCCCCGGCCACAATGCGGCGCGCGCCATCCTCGCGGACC
>DATHBY010000393.1:0-3938 GCA_035295885.1 Allosphingosinicella sp. | reverse complement strand
AAAGGTGGACCCCGGATCAAGTCCGGGGGACGGATCGCGCAATGACCCACGCCCTGACCGCCGAAACCGCCGACCGCTTCGCCGGGATCGCTCTCGGCCACGTCACCCGCGAATTCCCCCACAAGCTCGACCATGTCATGGACGGGCCGGAGGACGTCGCCGGGCCGCGCGCGCTTCACCCGATCTTCTTCGGAAGCTTCGACTGGCACAGCTGCGTCCACGGCTGGTGGCTGATGCTTCGCCTGCGCCGGCTGTTCCCGGACCTGCCGGTGGCTCTGGAGATCGAAGCGCTCGCCGACGACATGCTCGAGCCCGCCAAGGTCGCCGGGGAGCTGGCCTACCTCGACCGCGCCTATTCGGGAGGCTTCGAGCGGCCCTACGGCTGGGCCTGGCTGCTCGCTCTCCACGCCGAGGCGCAGAGTCATGAGGACCGGGCATGGGCCGCGGACCTCGAGCCGCTCGCGCGGGCCTTCGCCGGGCGTTTCCAGATCTACCTGCCGAAGCTCACCTACCCGATCCGGGTCGGAACCCACTTCAACACCGCCTTCGCGATGATCCTGGCGCTCGAATGGGCGGAGGCGAACGATGGCGCGCTCGCAGGGCGGATACGGGAGCGGGCCCGCAGCTGGTACGGCCAGGACCGGGATTGCCAGGCCTGGGAGCCGGGCGGCGACGAATTCCTCTCCTCCGCGCTGACCGAGGCCCTGTGCATGCGGCGCACTCAGGGCGAGGACCAGTTCCGAAGCTGGTTCGGGCACTTCCTCCCGCGCCTGTCGGCCGGTGAGCCCAGGAGCCTGTTCACCCCCGCCACCGTGTCCGACCGCTCCGACGGCAAGATCGCCCATCTCGACGGCCTCAACCTCAGCCGAGCCTGGTGCTGGCGCCAGCTCGCTCCGGCGCTCGAACCGGAACTGGCCGAGATCGCCCGCCGCACCGCCGAGGAGCATCTCGACTCCAGTCTGCCCCACGTCGCTGGCGACTATATGGGGGAACATTGGTTGGCGACCTTCGCTCTGCTTGCTCTGGAAGCTCCAGCGGCTGGGAACGGGCAATAATCCCGAAGTCGTTTTGCAGCATCTGCCGTTCGTGCTATCGTAACTCCCAAGCAAAGGCCTGGGGGGCTGCCGATGCGTTTCTCGAAGCGATTGGTGCTGGTGGTGGGCTGCCTTGCGCTGGCGACTTGCGGCCGCTCGTCGGATACCGCCAACAACACCGCGGCCGCGCCGGTCGACGATCCGATGGTGGGATCGGCGCCCCCGCCCCCGCCCCCGACCCCGTCCCCACCCCCGCCGCCGCCCCCGCCCCCGGTGACGAAGCGGGTCGGCTCCGCGCCGCCACGGTCGGGGCCGCCGGCAGGCGCCCCCGCCGGGCCGTCGGCGAAGCCTTCGTCCGCCGGCCCGGCGCGGGCTCCGGGAGAGCCGCGCGCCGCGCCCCGGCCGCAGGCCAGGCGCAGCGACATCGCCGGCCAGGAGGCCACCGTCGTCGTCAGCTTCGCGACCGATCGCAACCTGATCGGACGGCAGGGCCAAAGAGTGCGCTTCGGCGGCCTTCGCAGCGCGCTGGTCTACGGCCGGGCGGAAGTCACTTTTCCGGCCAACCACACGATCGGCGAGGTCGAGCGGCCCGAAATATGGGAAGTCCGCGAGAATGCCGCACGGCACGTGGTCATCCGCCGCTCCGGGCTGCTCGATCCGGACACCTGGATGAGCGGCATCCGGAACCGGACGGCGCGATCGCCCAAGCGGCGCCTCTTCCTTTTCGTCCACGGCTATAACGTGCCGTTCGACGACGCCGTCCGCCGCGCCGCGCAGATCACCTACGACGTGCAGTTCGACGGTGCGTCCTTGCTGTTCAGCTGGCCTTCGGCGGGGCAGACCCTGGGCTATTGGGAGGACGAGAAGAGCGTCATCCACGCCGAGCCCCATCTTGAAACGGTGTTGCGCGACGTGCTCGCCAAGAGCGGCGCCGAGGAAATCTATATCGTCGCCCACAGCATGGGAAACCGGCTCGCGACGGCCGTCCTTCCCAGGATCGGCCGAACCGACCCCAAGGCCCGGACCCGGATAAAGGACGTCATCCTTGCGGCGCCCGACATCGACGCCGCCGTGTTCAGGCGCGACATCGCTCCGGCCCTGCCGCAATCGGCGGCGAGGATCACCCTCTATGCCTCGAGCAAGGATTGGGCTCTCAAGCTGTCGAGAACGGTGCATAATTTCGGCGCGAGAGCCGGCGACACGAGCGGCTCGGTCACGATCGTGCCGCCGATCGACACGATCGACGCGAGCAGCCTCAGCGCGGACTTCCTGGGCCATTCCTACGTCGGCGGCAGCGGCTCCGTCCTGTCGGATCTGCGCCGCCTCATCGACGGCGACGAGACCCCGTTCCAGCGCGGTATGAGGGAGAAACGGCAGGGGAGCGGAGTCTATTGGTCCTTCCCCTGATCTGGCCGCCGCCGGCGGGCGTGCTAAAGGCCGGCGATGGAGCATATGGCGAGGGACCTGAGAATGAGGGCGCTGACCGCCGGCGAAATCCGCCTTCTGGAAGAAGCCTTTCAGGGCCGGATCGACGCTGCGATGGTGCGCTTCGTCGACGGTCACGACGACAATCCGCTGCCGCGCGCCGCCTTCCGCAACGGCAACACCGCGATCACGCTTCGCAAGACGATCTATTTCGGCGCCCACTATCGCGAGGATTTCGCGAAGGCCGACCCGCATGCACTCGGGCTGTTCCTCCACGAGATGACCCATGTCTGGCAATATGCCCGGCTCGGGCTGGCGCGCTTCGGCCTGAGATACGCCCGCGACCTCGCAGCCTGCCGCTTCAACGCCCGCGCGATGTACCGCTACATACCCGGCGAGACCCGCTTCGCCGAAGCCCGGCTGGAAGCGCAGGCGCAGATGGTCGGCGACTATTGCGAGGCGCGCCTGACCGGCGACGAGGCGCGGATGGGGCGGCTGGAGTGCAACCTGAAAGGCAGCGGCTTTTGGGGGCTTTAACCCACCCCCTCTCCCCTGCAGGGAGAGGGGTTACCCCGTCACCAGCGCCCGCTGATCCTCGCGGCCCATCGAGATCAGGAAGGGGTCCTTCGCCTGCATCTCCTGGAAGTCGCGCTTCGAGCGCAGGCCGCGCCATTCGATCGCGATCAGGGCCTGCGCGATGGCGCCGCCGAGCGTGTCGCCGGGTCCGAGCAGGACGATCCGGTCCGGCGCATATTCGCGCACCGCCACCTGGATGGCGCGGGTGAAATCGTAGGTTTCGAGGATCTGGGTGACGAAGGTGTAATCGCGCAAAGCGGCGGGGCTGCCGGCGAAGGGGCGCCAGATATGGCCGCGCCCGTCCACCATCGGAGCGGCGGGAGAGCCGAACCAGCCTTCCGGCAGCCGAGCCATCGCCCGCTCCGAAGAGCCGGCCATGAGCGGCGTGTGGAAGGGCCCGTGATTGACCAGCCGCAGCGGGCCGCGCGCGAGGCTGGGGGGAGCTTCGGCAACCAGGGCGGCAAGGCCGGGCTCGTTGCCGGCGAAGACGATCATCCCGCCGAGCTCGATCGAGACGTGGAGCCGGCAGCCGCCGCGGGCGCCGATCGAGGCGGCGAGCGCGAGAACCTGCTCGCGCAGGCCGGGAAGCTCCCGCCACTCTTCGTCGACCAGGGTGAGAAGGACCTGCCCCCCGGGCTCGCCCGCCTGGCTGTTCTCGCCCATGGCGTCGATGATCCGGAAGCCCTCTTCCTCGCCGACCGCTCCGGCGACGGCGAGGGTCGTGTACCAGCCCATCGAATTGCCGGTGACGGCCGCGACGTCGAAGCGGGAGCGGTCGAGGGCGAGGAAATCGGCGCAGGAAGCGGCGAAGATGAGCGGCGAGGCGATGTCCCCTCGGGTGTGGAAGGCCGGGCTGAAACGCTCGGCCCCGTCCAGCTCCGACAGGGTCGCCTGCCCCCGCTC